>NZ_CP088263.1:0-253593 GCF_021117075.1 Leclercia sp. G3L | reverse complement strand
TATTTTCGGCAACATGATTTCCATAGAGTATCCTTATGGAGTTTTTATTGGCACCAAGAGACATCGTTTTTGTAGCGCTCAATAACATGTTAGCTTTAGTTTGATCGACTTTAGCCATATTCAATAATCCTTCAAGAGCACTTTATTTGCCAAAGTATTGAACACATCCTGACGGTGGCATGTAAACATAGTGTCGTAACGCAGTAATTCCATTAAATCGTCACTAACTTTACCCAAACGAATATCGGCAGATATTTCGTATGCCCAAGCAAAAACCTTTGATTTTAGCGTGGCACTATCATCCCCCAGACCTGGCGTAAAGGGAATTGTTCGTGGAAAGAGAACGATGTCATTAATTAATTTAAGTGATGACATCCCGACATCTTTTATTGCTTCAACGGTGGCAGGTTTTAATCCAAAAAAGATACTAACAAACTCAGGTGCAAGCATTGACATAAAGAAAACTTGCATTAAGTAATCATTTTGAATGTCTACACACTTAGAACGTAGTTGCTGGATCTTTCTCGGATTATAAAATTCCTCCTGCCCGCTGAGCAAAGTTACTTTTTCACCTTCATTGTAAATGCCGAAGTCAGTATCTTCACTGTCATATTCTCGAATGACGTTAGTGTCGCCATCAACTACAGCTACAAAGAATTTGTCCCAAGAGATCTCTTTACTTAAAGAACGAGGAACGAGGAAGCTTCCTGGCCGAGTTTCAACTTCAAATGCATTATCAATCATAGCTCCAAATCCATTACCAAATAGTCGGCGTTGGAGGAGTGGTGATCCAGTTTGATACTTAGAAGATCCATGAAGAGGCAATAACATTAAGAAGGCACGGTAACTACGAATAATCGAAATCTCGGTACGTAATAGTTTACCGAGTAAATTACGCGTGATGTTATCTGATTCTGACATGTGCGGATTGTCCTTGCGCCAATACAATTGTACGAATCTTCTACATGAAATTAAGGTCTGGATTCTGAAGGATGAAAAGTAACTTTTGGAATTTTAATACTGCCGCTTTGAACCTTAAAACTAACCTTTCAGCCATTACCCTTACTTGTAACACTTTTTAACCAAACTAACCAGAATTTTATCAAAAAACCCTGACCTTGCTAACGAAATGTGAACCGTATAAAAAAACCTCAAAGCCTGAGTCGTTATCGGCATTAAGTAGCAATAACCTTAGGGAAAAATGCGCGTAAGCATGATTATTTTTTCGATTGTTTAACATGACTACTACATAGGGTCACTTTTTGCTGAAAAGTGACCCTATGCACCATCGACATAGGGTCACTTCTTGATGAAAAGTGACCCTATGTAATCACGACATAGGGTCACTTTTTTTAAAAGTGGCACTATGCGTCAAAATCATAGGGTCACTTTCCTTTAAAAAGTGGCACTAGATAGATGTATAACTTAGTAGGTAAAACAGTTCTTTTCAGATCACGATCTCAGCAATAAGCATTGCTGGAAAAGTTACTTTTCTTCCACGATAAAATGCGGACCTTTTGGCCGTTCCCGTTTACATCTGATGTCACTCACTCTCAGTGCTTCCTCCATTCTTAAATTTGCCATGCAAAATTCTCGAAAAAATTCACAGAAAAAAGTCCCGTTCGTGAAAAAAAATTGAAAATCACTTCGGTATAGTGATTTCACATCAGGAGGCCCCATGTCTAAATCGAAGCTATTAAAGTCATTGGAGATTTCACGTACTTTATTGCGCTCACAAATCGATGTTCTTCGAGAAGAGGCTGAAGAACTGATCACCAATTATTGGATCGAGTGGAAAGAACGGAATCACATTGAGAGGAATTTACCCAGGGATAGCAAAACTCTAAAGAAGGAGTATCTGGGTTCATATGCACCAAAAGTTGAGCTAATTGGTAATGCCAGGAAAGTCACCATAACCTGGCATCAGTTTAGCCCGTATAAAAACAGGCCACCTAGTCACATGTCGAAACGGATTTCACCGATGAAAAGTGGAAAATATACGAAAAGCTGCTTTGTTAATCATGCCAGCTGGGAATATGAAATGATTGAAAAAACGGAGGGATTACTGGAACCCTACAGAGAATTACTTGAGTTCTACCATGCTGCATATATCGAACTGGGACGAAAAGTCCGTCAATACTCAAAATCAGAGGTGGCACAATGACCGATGTAACAATGAATGAAAGCGAGCATAAGGTACCTGACGTAAATACCCGCTCCCCTCATGCGTCCGATAATAGCCGTAGGGTCGTGCAAAGTAAAAATGAACATTACGGCATGGCTACAGTAACTATTACCCCAGGCACGCCAGACTTTAACCGATTTCTCACGGCACGTAATCGTTCCGTAATAAGAGGGTTTGATGATGTCAGTATTGCCATTTCATCCTTATTCAGAACGGTCAATGCAGTTAAGCACCCCGAACTAGTGCAGGCAATTCAAGACTGGTTCAATGAATTGCACGAAGAAAATAATCTAATGAAGAACAATCTGGAGCGCCACATTGCCACCATCCATATCGATGAAAGCGATCCGTTCTTCTCATCAACTGAGTTTTCACCGTTCAGATTTGAACCTGTACAGTTAAACTTCAACAATCAAAACACGATGCGCTTTTATAAGCACATCTTTGAAATGAACAACCTTCTGACACAGATGCACAAATTCAACTCTCTGGGTCAATTACCGGTTAGCGATTACAACGTTATGGCCCACAATATTATCCGGAGCCTTAATATGTATATCGAACGGGTCAAGAAAACACTTAACGTTTCCCGCCGCGCAAAAGGTGCTTACAGTCCTGATGAGTTCATCGAAAAGGTAAAGCAGTATAAAAGCGTGCAAGCATATATTGCTGCGGAACTGTCTGGTAAACGCCGGTAAGGATTATTTGATGAATTTCAGGGCACTCTTCTTAAGTATGCAACGAGTTTTTGGCATTTTCTCCAGAAGGGAGAATGATGTATCTGAGTTAATGATGAAGGATGCAGCGAACTTCTCGCCATTTGCTCAGATTATAGGAGAGCAGAAATACACTGTGCCGGACCACCCGAATCCTGAAGTCCTGAAATTCATTGAATACCCAACCAGGCCTGCGGGGATACAGACATTTAATGAGCAGTCTATTCTTTCGTTGTACAGAGACAAGCTGCACTCTATTTCTATGATGCTGGCAATAAGTGATGGAGACATTCGGGAGGATGCCTATACCTTCACTAATCTGGTGTTAAAACCATTGATTGAATACATCCGCTGGATTCATTTACTTCCTGCGTCAGAGAATCATCACCATAATGGTATTGGAGGATTGTTGTCTCACAGCCTGGAAGTGGCGATGATCTCTTTAAAAAATGCCAATCACTCTGAATTACGTCCGATTGGCTATCAGGATGAAGAAGTGGTTCGCCGAAAAGTTTATCTGTATGCCGCTTTTATCTGCGGCCTAGTACATGATGCAGGGAAGGTATATGACCTTGATATAGTTAGTCTCAACTTGAGTGAAACATTAACATGGGCGCCAAGCTCGCAAAGCCTTCTTGACTGGGCACGAGAAAACAATGTTGTTGAATATGAAATACATTGGCGAAAACGTATTCATAACCAACATAATATATGGTCCAGCGTATTTCTTGAGAGGATTTTAGATCCTGTCTGTATGTCATTCCTTGACCGAGTCAAAAAGGAGCGTGTCTATGCAAAAATGGTTACGGCACTTAATGTCTATAACGACGGCAATGACTTTTTATCAAAATGTGTAAGAACTTCTGATTATTACTCTACAGGTACTGATCTTAATGTGTTAAGGGACCCGATAATGGGTCTTCGTTCGAATGATGCTGCGGCTAGGGCAATAGGTACCATTAAGCATAACTTTACTAGCATTAATATTAATAACTATAAAACTAAACCCATGCACATCATTATTGTAAACGGTGAAGTTTACCTCAATGAAAACGCCTTTCTCGACTTTGTACTGAGTGATTTTGCAGCCCATAAGTTCAACTTCCCGCAGGGAGATGCAGGCAAAACAGTACTTGTCGAATCTCTGGTGCTACGGGGTTATGTTGAACCTTACGACGATGAACGTGTGGTTCATTACTTTATTCCCGGGACATATTCGGAAAATGAAATTGCAAGCATCTTCCGGAACGGTATTGGTAAGCTGGAATTTTATAACCTCTTAAAACTGCGTTGGATCGGGTTAATTTTTGATTCATATAAAATCCCGGATTCAGTTCCTGGTCTGTTCAGCGTTAATGCGAATAAAGATTTCATCTATATTGATGAGCAGAAAACTGTAACGGAATACAGAAGGCCGGTCCCGGGTCGTGAGTCTGTTACCAGAGTAACGGACACTGTCAATGACGCCATTGAGAATACCCCACAGTATGGACTTCAGCTCGTAAACGGCCCTGATGCCGACAGTAACAATATTATTAGCAGTGAAAATACTGAATCCATTACGGATAGTTTGGAAGAGTCTGGCGCGGATATCTCAAACGAGATTTTTGAAACGCAAGTTGTTACGGCAATTGATACTGCCGAAACGGTAAACGCGGATGAGCCAGAACAGGTAGAAGAGCATGACGACCGGAGCCAGATTCATCTGGTTGAACAACTTCATGAAATGCTGTTGAGCGCCCCACTGCCCCATCATGCCGTCATTAATATTGATTCCGTACCTTACCTAGATCTCGATGCTGCGATTGCGTTAATCCCGGGTATAGATGAGGCGGCATTTTGTAATGGGCCATTTTTCCAGTTGACATACCGTGATGGGTCTCTAGATGGTATGTGGATAGTCCGTGATGTAAACAATCTACGCCTGATACAGCTGGGGGATAACTGCGCCGGTATGCAAGTAAGCACATCGGAACCACGAAACACGTCATCGCTGAAATCACTATTTGATACGTCAATGTACCAACCGTTGGATATCCCTGAAGCTCCATCAGTAAACGAAGCTGCTTCGCCTCCACAAACACCGCTTGAACTCCCCCAACCACGACTGAATGCACCTGTGGCTGAAGAGGCCAGCTCGGTAGCTGAACAGACTAACGCCCACTCCGAACCGGATTCCGTCATCGCTACTGAGTATGAGCAATATGGTCATTTGCTGGAAGAGACCCTTGATAGCGATGGTGAGGCATATTCTGATTTAATTGCCTCTGACAGTACTGAGGCAGAATACTCCGCCACTGATCCGCAGAGCAGCGATTTTGCCCAATTACCTCGTGAAACGGCCCTGTCCGTTGCGCCCGGTGATTTGGATTACTCAGAGGGTGCCATTAAGCCACCAGCACCCGATGCAACCGGAAAAGAAACAATACTAACAAGTCCTGAACCAGCAGAGGATGTCCGAGAAACGGTAGCCGCCGTGGAGAAAGCGAGTCATCTTTCTCCGGCATTGGCTCGACTCTTTGCTGTAAGCACCCATGCTGAGAAGAAGCATGAAAAAACGCAGGAACCCTCCCCTGTTAAAGAGGTTAAAAATCCAACCTCCTCTACCACAGTTAAGGCTCCTATTTCCATTGAACCACCAGGCGCTGAAGAGAAAGAGGCGGTGGAAGAATTCACCCTGTTAAACGACGGTGAAGTCACAGAACTCGAATATGTCGAGATTGCCACCATGCTCCACCAAATTCTGACGAAGTTATCTGGGTCGTTCAAAAGAAAGAGGAAAAACCGGTTCATGGTTTTGACCCAGAACACCTTTTATCTGACGCAGTCATGTATTGAAAAGTACGGAACGCAGCTAAATGCGCCTGAGCTTTTTAACCAACTTCCTCAGTACCAGGTCACATCCGGTGCCGTAGTCAATACAAAATGCATTGCATTCAACATACCAACTCTGGTCGCCGCATCAGACCGGGCAAAGGTCGATATTGAGTTAATTATTAACAAGCTAAAAGAGGTCGGGAATCTGTAATGACAAAATCAAAAAGAACCAACCTGCACGCTCAGGAAAACTTTTACAGGCCGATACTGGAGTACAGAAGTGCCTCAGTGCTTTTAATTTGCGCCGTCATAATGCTGGTTATGGGCTTTCGTTCAGATGGGGTGAATATTGCCCCTATCATTCTTTATACCGCTGTTTTCCTGCTTTTGGTTTGTTTGTACCGTTGTAAAACGGCACACCCCTATTTGATGGCACACTGGCGCGTATTTCAGCGCCAGATAATGTTTATTAGCCTCAAGTCGCTCAGGACGATCAATAAAAGTAACTTTTTCTCGAACGAGCGAAAGTATCGCCAGCTGGTACAAGAGTATAAAAAAAATAACCGACCAGTACCGGATAGAAAAACCTACTTTTGTAACGGCTTTGAATGGGGTCCCGAGCATGCAGACCGCGCATATCAAATTGCTAATCTCTCAAGTGACAAAAGAGAGATAGCCCTGCCATTTGTTCTAAGCCCTATAGCGCGACATTTTGAAACAATGGCCAGATCCATGGGGGGCAATAACGCCATCTTTGCTGTTGACCGGCGGGCACCCATTTTTGTGACCGAAGATAACTGGTTCGGACATACCCTCATTACCGGAAACGTCGGTACCGGTAAAACGGTACTTCAGCGCTTACTGAGCATCAGCATGCTGCATTTGGGCCATGTCATTGTGGTTATTGACCCGAAGAATGACGCTGAGTGGCGACAGTCACTGATGGATGAAGCGTCAGAACTGGGGTTGCCATTTTATAAATTTCACCCAGCCCAGCCGTCTTCATCGGTGTGTATTGATGTATGCAATGCTTACACAAATGTTTCGGACCTCACCTCACGACTTCTTAGTCTGGTTTCGGTTCCCGGGGAAGTTAACCCATTCGTGCAATATGCCGAAGCTCTCGTCTCAACGGTGATCACTGGTCTGTCTTACACGGATAAAAAACCGTCGATATATCTCATCCACAAAAACATGAAAAGCCATATGTCTGTTGTGAACCTAACGATAAAAGTAATGGAATGCTGCTTTGCACGACACTACGGGCCTGATGTCTGGATGGAAAAGGTGAAATACGCTTCGAATGACACTCTTCAGGTTCGATTTAAGCGCCTGACAGAATGGTTTAATGCCCATTTTCTTAATTATGAAGGCGCCGAGCCCATTGAATGGATTGATACCGTCGGTCGGTTAGTGGATTACTCCATGTCTGATCCTGAACACATGTCTAAAATGACGGCGGGTATTATGCCGCTATTTAGTCGACTGACTGAACAACCACTGAATGAATTGCTTTCGCCGTCTCCTAATACACTCACTTCGCGTGAAATAGTCACTTCAGATGGGATGTTCAGTACCGGCGGAGTTCTGTATATCTCGCTCGATGGCCTTTCCAACCCGGAATCAGCCCGGGCCATTTCGCAGTTGATAATGTCAGATCTTACGTCTTGTGCGGGTAGTCGTTATAACGCTGACGATGGTGATATGTCTTCCCATTCAAGAATCAGTATTTTCGTCGACGAAGCACACTCTGCCATAAACAATTCAATGATAAACTTACTCGCACAGGGTCGTGCCGCTCAAATTGCATTATTTATCTGCACGCAAACTATTTCCGACTTTATTGCAGCAGCGAACGCTGAGACGGCAAACCGTATTACAGGTCTATGTAACAACTACATTAGCCTGCGGGTAAACGACACACCAACACAAACGCTGGTCGTAGAAAACTTTGGTAAGAGTCCAATTAGTACAAATATGGTCACGTATACGACAGGATCTGAAACCACTTTGCCGCATAATAACTTCTCTGGGTCAATATCAGAAAGAAAGCAAACAACGCTGGAAGAAAGTATTCCAAAAGAGCTTTTGGGCCAGGTCCCCAAATTCCATATTGTGGCCAGACTTCAGGATGGTCGTAAAGTTGTCGGGCAGATCCCGATTGCCGTAAGTGAAAAAGCGATGAAACCCAATACGACGTTACTGGAGATGTTCCTGAAACCCGCCGGAAAAGTAACTTTGCGCCAGAATGTGGGTTTAAGCTATTTAAATAAATATCTAAGGAAATTGCATTGATGGATGAGCAAATTACTCTGACACAAAATCAAATTTTCAGTGCATCTCTGAAAGTAAGTAAAAGCCGCTCGCTCGTTAAGCGGCGTATGCAATCATTAGGGTTGAAGTTTACCGAATCGCAGGATGTCCGTAACCGACTGGCGGGGATAGAAAAAGGTGCTTTGAAATGTGTGGGGCAATTTTGCCATGACAACGATGCTGAGTCTTTATCAGCGATGGCGATCATCCTTTCCGAGCTTTTTCTGCTGCAAGGCGAACTGTCCACCAGCAATGAATACGGTGACCATGAAACGAGTTACTGGACCGTAGCACAAGGCCCATGTGATGAATGGGTCCAGTCTCTGCTGGCGAGCGAAAATGGTCGACGTACATTTAATAGCTTTCGTATAACTTTCGACAACTCCGAAGAGCGCCGCAGCCTCGTCGAAAAAAATGCCAAAATGCTGGGGAGTTATTTATTGCCTTATTTTGTCAATTTTACAAATGCTGCATCTGCGTTTATTACGCTGCCTAATAGCATCACGTTTAAACAGGTGCAACGCAACAAGCCGCTCATTCACCCTGAAACCACATTAAGTCACATTCTCACAATAGAAGATTCGGCGTTTCTCTCTCGGATCAAATTTAAACTTATCTCGGCAATTGACCGTCTGCCCGACCCGTCCGGTCAGTATGCCAACATGTTCAATCACATCATGGATCGGGCGCTGCTGACGCACCTCAACCGGGAGCAAATTGATAGCCCTTGTGTGTGCAAAAAGGTCATTTCCACCTATGCAGACACTATGCTGACGCTCCCGATATTTAATACGACGATTACCGGGAAATACCGGCACTGGACCCCGTGGGGGATTAATTTTGTCGAGTTTAGTCGTCAGGCTGCAAAGGAAAAATCTTGTGTCTATGTTCCTGAACCCGGCCAAATTCACTGGAAAAGTCCGGAGCATAAGGAACTGGCAGAGTACAGCCTGATCAACCAGATAATCCCGCAGCAATACCACTGGTTGCTGGGTGTGCCGACAATCTGGCGCAGTCACTATCGTGACCATAGCAAACGATTAGACTTATTCAAGGAGTGGAGGGACGCAAATGGCTGCGGATAATTCTGCTCGTGCAATATTCATCAGGGGACTGCTTTTACTAGGGATGATGCTTTATCTTATTTATAGTCTGGGGTTCCAGAACACCGACGAGCTAAAGCAACAAATCACTCAGGAGGTGAACGCCAGTCGTAGCCTTATTTCTAATGACCGGTGGTTATCTGTTATTGCAAATAGTGAGGCTACTTTATCCACCCTGATTAATGACTATAAGCTGATCGACTATCTGAATACGATACTGATCCCGGACACATCGACACCTGCACGTGGAATGAATTACGTTGCCGAAAAGATGACATCAGTAAACTACACTGTGGCAAAAAATCTACCCCTGCTGATTTATCAGTCCATTTTCCGCTGGAATCTGATACTCGGTTGGCTGATTTTGTTTTCACCATACCTAATTGCTATGCTCGCTGATGGCATGTATCAGTGGAAATTAAAACGTTACGTTTTCGGTAATGTAACCGTTCAGTTTTACAGAATCTGGTTCAGGGCCTTCTGGATAATTGGTGCATTAACCTTTATATACCTATCAATGCCTAATATGTCACTTTTTAACAATATCGCTCAACTGTTCCCCCCTGTCGCATTGTTGATATTGGGAATTGCACTCAACCGTTTGTGGTCTAACTTTCAAAAACTTATGTAATAAGGTGGTCAGATGTTTAAACGTAATAATAAGAAGTCACCTGCCAATATCAAAGAATCGCTTGATGAGAACGCTGACCGTTTCTATAAAATGTTCCGAATCCATACCACGTCAAAAGTGGTTATTTCACTGCTGGCATTAGCCGCCGCAGGGGTTTCGGCCTTTAATATTTACGATAAGTATCAGGAATCCGAAGGACGAATGGATCATATCGCCGTCGTGCGTATCTCGGGAGAAATGGGTACCGGTTCTGAGGTCGGCGATGGATCTGTGATAGCCACAGCACTGGCGAAAGCGTACAACAACCCACATGCCAAAGCCGTCATTATTGAAGCTGAGTCAGGTGGCGGCGGTCCTTCAGACGCGATTATTATTTACCGCCAGATTAATGCACTACGAAGCCACCAGCAGAAGATTGAACGGGTTTCACATGCCGAATCCACAAGCAAGCCCCGTAACACGAGTGATCACAGTGCTTCACGTTCGCAGGCCGATAGCAATGCCGAACTGTCGAAACGTAATACGCTGGACGTTCTCTCCGCCGGGAGTGGGCATTTCATTTCTGATATGGAAAACAGCTACAAGCCTATTATCGTCAGCGTCAAAGGAATTTGTGCGTCAGCATGCTACTACGCTGTGTCCCCTGCTGACGCCATTTATGCAGACAGTAGCGCTCTGACCGGTTCGATCGGTGTCCGAATGGATCACTGGAACCTGTCTCGCGTTATGGATACTGTCGGCGTTAAAAATGAGCCACTCACCGCCGGGGAGTTTAAAGATGCACTCGACCCCTATCATCCACTTTCTGATGCCACCCGCGATTTTATGCAGAAGCAAATCCTGGATGCAATGCACGAACAATTCATTGCGGACGTTGAGCAAGGCAGGGGTAAGAAATTATTAAGCCGTCCGGAGGCTGATGCTGTCGCACTGTATTCCGGCAGGGTATGGACAACGCAGCAGGCGATCCGGTACGGACTCATCGACGGTGACCTGACACCTGTCGAAGTCCGTTCACGCCTGTCCCAAATGTACTCAACCACTATCTTCAAGACGTACAACGAGCCACAACGGTCGCTTCGCTCCGCGCTCGGGATGTTAATGAGTCTGTCGACTAACGTCGAAACGCTGGCAGGAACAACCTCTCGGATACTTGATTCTGTTCAGGCCACCAGCTATCCGACGGTGAGATAAGATGGATGCAATTTTGATGGTGTGGCGAGTGATAGGAATCAGCATTATTGTCCTAGCACTCATTGTGCTTTACTGCCTGATGGGATTTGTATCGTCGGCCATTGCTGAACGCAGGACAGCCAGACAGATTGAAATATACCTGCCTGATGATGCAGAAGGGCTTCTGAGCGACTTAACGCTGCCGGTCAATGCCACCGGCACCACGCAGATTGATCACGTTCTTATCGCCTCTCATGGACTCTACGTCATCGAGCAGAAGAACTATGCAGGAAAGCTCTATGGGAAGCTGGAGGAGAGCCACTGGCGAAAATGGAAATCGTCAGGGACACTAAAGTTACAAAACCCGTTCAGGCAGAACTACGGGCACATAAGGGCCATTCAGTCCACGTTACGCGCCAGCGAGCTGGAGTGTATCAATGTTGTCATCATTAACGGCCCCTGCAAGTTTGAAGGTGAGAAGCCAGACTGGCTTTGCATGGGTATGGAGGAGTTCGTTCGGAAAGTCACTGAGAGGCGCCAGTTAAATGTATTCAAGCCTGAAGCAGTAAGTTTTATCCGTGGAGAGCTGAAGCTAAAGAGAAAGCCTCCGGGCCTTTATACTGATTTGAACCATATCCACAACGTTACCACTCGATACAAAACAACCATGCGGCTGGAGCAGCGTATTACCTATAACCTTTTGCGCTTTTCTCGGCTTATACTGAGTAAAATGTTCAGATCGGCAAAGTAAAAAAAAACCCTGCAAATGCGGGGTTTTTTATGGATTCAACTCCGGAATATTTTGCCACGCTTCCTGCATAATTCGCATGGCCTCCCCAATCGATAGAGACGGCCATAAAGCGGCGTCAGTCATTTTTACGCCAACCGGCTCACATTCGATAGGGACAAGAATTAAAACAACGCGAGTCCCTTTTATCTTATACCCGAGATTGACTACCGGCTGTCTGTAGGTAGCCAGAACTCCTGCACCGTACTCCGCAGGTTTGCTGGCCCAGCTCCGCACCAGAGCGTAAGCCTGCGGCATATAGCGATTATCCAGATCTCCCTGCGGCCGACGAAAAGGCACGATGTCATCGGAACGGTAAATAGTGGTGGTTACGTTTGCCGTTGTCATTAATCAACTCCTCGCATCCGACTTTATTGAATCTGAAAGTAAAGGGTTTCACGATCAGTTCCCAATCGTGGACACTGATAGTGTGGCTAGAATTTTTGCTCCATTTGTTGAGCTTCAAAATCTCTTGCAGCCTTCAAGAGTGACCCGCCACTGTAGTACTCCAGTTCAGAAATATCATCCTCTTTATTCAACCATTGTGGGGCGGCTTCATTGCCGGTCTTACCTGTACCCACATCGCTATTATGGCTTCGAGGCATCACTACGGCTTCCACTTCTTGATAAACGCCATTGCGTTTCACTAGGATATTAACTGTTTTCGGTTTGCTGTACTTTTCGCGGACTTTATTAACCAGATATAGAACGATAATCCAGCCCACCAGCACGTAAAGAAAAGTATTCATATGCCCTCCTTTGTATGAGTCTACTATACCAGGTTCCGTTCCAGCCCAAATAGGTTCAGTGCATGAAAAATAGGCTTTCCCGTCCGAATCTGCAAATCCACTCTGGCGTGCCTTTGCTGCCCTGCGTGAGATTTTCTTTCCGGTTGCGTATGACAGATTCCGTAAAGTTACTTTCTATCCGTCTTGATTAAAACCAGATCCTCTGACTTCACCATCCACCAGCCAGAACCACGGACGCAAAACCATTACGAAAAAATCCGTCAACTTTACCCCCTGTCGATAGCCCCCCGACAATCGGGTGCCTGCACCCTGTATCAATCACCACCGCCCCCACATCCGCCACCAGCGTCCCCACTGTCGCCCCCAACGCCAGTGTCTGAGTAGCCGGAGATTAAGAAGAAACCACTTTCGCCTGTGTTCGCTCCACTCTTACTGGACTGCGTAAACTGACGCCCTCCGCCCTGGAAACGGTAAAGTGCCTTTTTATTACGGAGACAGAGGTAAAGACAAACAGCAACATAGAGGATTAATGCAATATTGAGTAACATCACAAAACTCCTGTGCGTCATCGTTAATGGACTCGGTATTTATATTAAAGTCCCTTGTTCTTAAATTTTGTTAACACGCCCCTTTTCTCCCGACCGCAAATTATTATGGAGCGAGTCCGTCACAGACGACACCGCAGTCGTCAGCCAGACATATCCACCACGCAGGCCATGAGGTACCGAAGATTTCTTTCCGGATGCCAGATCTCTTTTTAGTTCCCAGCATCATCACCGCCCCCGGCTAAACCATCTGCATGAGGCCAGGCTTACACCACCAGCTGCGGGCCCCGGACAGCCCAATGATCCTTTTTCCGTATGCCAGCTCTGAGTGCTGAGCCCACAAAAAAGAAACCCGGTGTTACCGGGTTCTTGTGCTAATCAACTGGCCTTCAGCCCATGGCTTTGCAGGTAGCTATTGAGCGCATCATTGGCACCGGATTCATAATTCCAGTTTCGCCAGACCAGCTGGCTGTCGTGGTCGCGATGATCACGGATGACAATCTGGAAATGGCCTGCTGGCTGGAGGTTTTCGATAAAGACGTTCTGGTACCCAGCGGCGACAGTGCGTGCCTGAGCCAGTGTTACCGGTGATTCGCTGCTGAATAAATCGCTCATAAGAATTTCCTTCATAATCGCCAGGCCGGAGCCTGGCTAGGGGTGTCAGGCCGCGAGGTGTTTGGCGAGTTTAACGAAGTGGTCTTGGTTGTTGTACAAAGGCATCTGATAGGCCAGGTCCGAAATAAACATCCGGATCTGGTCAAACGTCATGCCGCAGTTGAAGCCAGTTTCGCTGACATTAGCCCGTGGAAAATCATCGCAAAATTCGTTTAACACCTTGTCATGGACAATGCCGATATTAAGGAGTCCGGCAGGACCGTTATCACGGAAAGACACAACACGGAATGCGCCATACCAGCCCGACTGGAAAAAGAAGGTAAACGCCTGGGTTGCAAGTCCGTTAAAGAGCTCGTAACGCTGGCTGGCACTCAGTGACTGGCTGTCCATGCTGTACACGCGATTGATAAAGACGCCCGGGCCGATGTTTGCGGGGATCTGCCCGTAAGCAATGCACGGCATGGCCATTTCAGATGCGTCTTTGGTATCATCAATCACTTTATATTGCGCGGCGATAATATCCGCCAACATTGAGCCGCCAAGTGCGCTAATTGCTGCGATGTCATTAACCTGAATATTTAAAGTTTTCATATTTCACCTCATTGTTTTTCTTATTATTTCATATTCAGCCTCGTGGCTAACAACCTGATGTGAAATATTTAATAAATTCATCAGTAGGACAAACACAAACCGGTAGACCGTTCAAAAATGTCCTGCAAATGAATATTGCTGGCATCCAGATTAATCTGGACAAGCTCTGCATTATTACCTAAAACAGAAAACAAATAAAAATCAAACCCGCCTGTATTATCATCCTTAAAAATGCGGAAGGAATTAATATTAACAGCTTCGTCTAGTTCCACGTGAACCCCATAACGTACTTCCCCGTCATCAAACTGTGCAATCCGGCGCACCGATTTGAGACGGACAAATTTCGCCAGCTCCAGTTCGGGCGTTGGGGAGAAAGTCAGTGCCTCGAAGATCAGATCTGCTGTTTCATGTTGCTTCCTGCGGTCGAACTCAAACAAACCGCCACCATTGTTGCGATAGACCGGCTGAAGCGCATTGATCAAGTTGAACGTCTGCCGGTTCCTGTCATATTTATACATTTATAGGTGCTCCAGTCCTGCCAGTATCCACCAGCAGGGCATAATGTGATTAGTGCCAGTTGGCGATCAGCTCTTCGCATTGCAAAGAGGAGAAACACTGCTGGGCCAATACCGGCAGTACGGCAATGTTGGGTACACGGTTGTGACACCATGCGTTAAACAGCATCTGCCAGGGGCCAGCGTAGTAACCGCCCATTTTCATTTTTTATTTCGGAGTATGGCAGGCGGAAATAGCCTGCTGATAGAGACTTTCATTCTCGGTTCCAGAGCGTTGTTGCAGTGCAGGATAAATAAAGGAGTAAAGAGAGTCAGAACAATTAGATGCATAAGCCAGATTGGTTTTCATAATACCTCCTATGTTTTTGGTATTATATAAAACCCGGGCTGCTGGCTAATAACCTACACTGAAAATTTTTTAAATTAACCGACAATCTTAAAAATTGGACGCATGTGGAATTATGTAAATAGGTAGCAGATTTTATTAACTAGCTTCCATAGGTGGTGCGTTTTTAGGGAGTTTTTTGCCAGACCAACAAATTCTAGTAGCTACACATTCACTCGCAGAGATTAATCGCTTTAACATAATTAGTGCCAGCACTGAGTCCTTTAAAATTATAAATCCATGTTCTATCCATAACGTCGTGCCATTGCTCCTTTCGGTGTTCACTGCAAACGGGAGCAGGAATTCCGTTGCAGTTCTTCGGCCGCCTGCTGTTGCAGCACGACCATCACTCTGCTGAGCATTGTCAGCGCCTGGGAAGGGGAACCGCCAAACGTCAATTTGATTTCGTTGGTGGTGTGGTGCTGTTCCAGGTCGAGAATATTTACTTCCACGTCTGCGCCCTTCTCATCCTTAGCCGTACAATGAATGCTGACCCGGGTCACCGGGTCCTTAACTGTCTGCAATGGTTTCTTCGTGCTGATGTTGATTGCGGTATTCTTCATTGCCCTGTTTCTCCTTGACCAGTGGTGGTAACCGACCCTACCGGGTGGCGGGGTCAGTCAGGAAATCATGCCTGGCCCTTGTTCTGCTTTTCAGCATGTTTACGCAGGTACTGCGTCAGATCGCCGTGAGCTTTACAAATGGCATTCATCTCGTCATTGGTCAGCACCAGAGTGTAAGTATCGTCGCTGAGGTTCTTAGCGGCCCGTTGTTTAGCTTCTTCCGCAATACGCGAAAACAGCGGGATTGCCGTGTCCGCAATCGTCGTCACGGTCTTTTTGTTCAGTACGCTGGAGACCGACACAGCTTTAGGCTCTGGCGTTTTGACCGGGTCTTTCATCTGCGGTGCCGGGGTCCTTTCCGGGGTCGGCTCCGGGTTAGTGCCCGCACTCCCGTCCACCAGCTGCGGTGGGGTGGTCTCATCGTTAGTACCTTCGCCGGACGTTTGTTCAGTCACGGTGGTTTCCGGGGGGGTCGCATTTGCGTCCGGCACGATGGCTGCTTTCGGCTTCATCGCTGCATCAATGTTGCCAGCTTTGACGAATTTCAGGGTTTTGGCCGTCGCCTTACCATAAACATCAATGGCTTTGGTGATGTTGTTGACCGCTTCATCGCCGCTGTAAAGGTATTCATCCAGCGCGACATACATACTCACTTCACCCTTCACCAACATGGCCTGGAGGGCTTCAGGCAGATCCAGGACGCGAACCATCTGACGCAGGTGCTGTTCGGTTTTACCGCGACGCTTCGCCAGTTCAGCGAACGTTTTGGGTTCTTCCGCGTCTTCAACCATCCGTTTGATGGAGAGCGCCTCAGCTACGACAGACAGAGCCAGATTTGAGTTACCGTCCAGCGTAAACTGCTCGGCACTGGCGCGGCTACCGCGAAACTCCTCGCATCGAATTAACGTGATCAATTCACGCCCTTCATCTGCCAGCTCGATGTTTGCCATCGCGACGGCACGGATACGGCATGCTCCCTGGCGCAGGACCGGACGGCCATTCAGAATCTGTACGACAATAGCTTGTACGCTTAAAGGATCGATCTTGTAGGACTCTTTCAGGCTGTTCAGGTGGGCTACCACGTCAGGTAATGAGTAGTAACTCTCCCCAATGCCAGCAGTACGGGTGTTAAACCCCTCTTCCTCTTCGACCACTGCCGGGTTAATGACTAGACCATTGCTTTTGCGTGCGCCGTTACCGGTACGCTCCAGGTAGGTGCGCAGGCTGATATCGTTGTTAGCGGTTTTTACATCATTTTCGACAGTGGACATGGTGCCTTCCTTTTAGTTTTCGTTTAGGGTGTTTGTTCGCTACAAAACAACAATACCAGGTTCGATTCATTTCCTAATAACCTGAGGCGAAAAAAAAGTAACTTTTTTTCCGGGGGTTATAGTACGCGATCCGTCCGTTTTAAATTCTCGCTAAGGAGGGCAAATTTCACTTTAGTGTGAAAAGCGGGTACATAAAGCAGGAATATGTCGAAAAAGTTACTTTCCCGGTTGCCTGAAAAAATGCCGTTGCAGCAAACACAAGGTGTGAACACCCCCCCGCCCCGGCGGCTCCGGGCAAAGGAGTATCCGATGAAGCTTTCCCGGCAGACCACAAATGATACGGCTGTAATCGAAGGCACCCGCAGATTACCGACCATATCGCCTCCCAGCGAGCCACCGAAGCCAAAAAAGACGGCATGAATTTTAATGCAGGCGTTGAGCTTGCATCTAAAAGGAACTGTGCAACGAGGACAAACATTACCATGATTGAACACCGCACAGAGATGCGCCAAACGGCCATTAAATCGCTTCAGGAAGCCGAAGAAGCATTGACGGCACTGGCTATGTCCTATGAGCTACAGCCCGATGATAAGGCCAGTTCGTGTCATCCACGGACCGGTACTCTCTCCACGGCCAGCCAGGTACGGAAATTGCGCCGTGTCGTCGAAAAGCAGAAAACTTGAAATTCGACAAGGCGGCGGGTAGCTATTTCCTGCATGTACAAACTAACAAGGGTTTAGCCGACGATAGAAAGGAAAAAAGGGTTTCCCCGACCGGAGAAACCCTTTTCTAAAGGTGCCATTAGCTTGCTGGCCCACATTCTGAAATGAGGGGGGTCGCCCCCCCTCTTTCAGCTACTTACCGGATTCGTAGTCCATCACAGCCGACACTTCCCGTGTACCGTCTTTTAGCCTCAGTTCGCAGAGCGAATTGCGCGTAAGCCAGGTGAATATCAACAGCGTAAGACATACTATCAATACGCACAAAACAACGGGTTGGTTCGGCAGTTTCATGGCCTTCTTCTCCTTGCATTTAAGCGGGTAAGAGGCTACTCTGAATGTGACTAGCATACAGGGGCCTCGGGTTAATTTGAAAAAATTACTCGGGGCTTTCTGCTTTTTACCACAGTCAAACAGTGAATCTGCTGGCTGGGGCAAAAGCCTCCAGCACCGAGGTTATTATACCACCCCGCCCCTTTTAAACGAACAGATCGTTCTCCTAAATATTTAATAAGTAAGTATTTCAGGTTTTGCTGCTTCGCAGGCTGTAACAGCAGGTGTCTGACGTAATAACTGATTAAACAGACGGATTCGAATCTCAACACTCAACGACGCCAGCTCGCCTGTTCCCCCGCTTCTTTCCGGCTGTAATCAGTCCGTTTTCGTACCAGCGATCAGTGACAAACGGTGAGCACGAACACTACTGTGCCGGAGGCTGTCCGGGTAATGGGCGATTTTCTCCAGTTCCTCATCGAGGCGGGTATACGTCAGCCTCCTGATTTTCAAGATTTCCTTGTGAAGCCAGCGTTTGATAAAGGGATTGCCGGAAAGCAGTACCAGGTCTGCATCCTCCACTTCATCAAAAAGCCAGACGGGTTTTGCCGGAGTAAGGCGGTAGAGCCAGGGGCGGGAAAACTCCCCCATTGCAATCAGAAACCAGACAACCATGCCAAGTGCGAACTCGATGACCAGCATCAGGGTAAACTGAATATCCCGGACGTCAGGCTCTCCGGTAAAGCTCATTAGGCGGTCGCCAGTTGCCAGACGCTGAATAATACAGACCAGCATCAGCAGAGCCAGTAACAGCGCCATGAGCAGCCCGCCGTTCACTTCAAAAGTAGCTTTCTGGACGCGATCAGGCGGCACCTGCTTACGGTAGCGGCCGACCACATCACCAATCATTACCCTGATGGCTATGCGTTCTTCATCGACCGTTGTTTCGGTAAATCCGGACGGGCCCGTTTCTGTTTGATTCATGTACCCTCTCCTCTCTCTGAAAAATAATGGTAAGACGCAAGCTGATCATACCAGGTGAGCAGGAGTGGTTTTGTCGGTTAAAGGCTGGAAAAAAACGGTTAAAAAAAGAGGGAAATGACAGCAAGAAGGTGGGATGCAGTAAGCGGCTTTGGTTCCCTCCGGTTCTGTGGGGAGGAAACGGCCAGAACAGCAGACCGATACGATGGGCGGGCGCTATTTTGTATCCAGAATTCGTGCCTTTTCTTCCCGCGTCGCCAGTCGGGCACTTCCGGAACGGTCGCGGATCAGCAGTGGCTTTTCCTTTTTCCAACCAGTGATAGCCGTTTCCCCGAAACGACGCGGTGCATTGCCATTCCAGCTGGCAATCACGTGATTATCGTGTACTTCCTTGATGACGACAGAATGAAGAGTCACCGTCTTAATGGTGGTGTTTCCCATTTTGGTCCGGGAGAGTGACCAGACGGTCATCCCCACCTCCAGCTGACTGAGTTTCATCTTTACTCCGGTAATATCGGGATACATCATTAAACGACGTGGAGACGTAGGTTAGCATAAGCACTCACAGCGGATACTGCCGCCAGATAACAGGGTGAGGTATCCGCCATGAGCAGTCTTTACGGCTGGCGTTATTCGGCCAGGGCGCGGGTAATAGACGCACGCTGACGCTGGCGCTCAGCCTTACGCTGGCTGCGGCGATATAGCGTCTTCGCGGCAGCGTAGCGACAATCTTCCGGGTGGTACCAGCAACAGCCGCAGGGCTCAGGCTGGGGTTTTCCGGCAAGTCCGAATGGTTTCATAATGTCACCTTTTAAATGGAATAATGTTCAGGTCCCGTCCATCAGGCCACGGGTTCATTAATGAAGCGGCGTTGCATAAACAGGTACAGATAACCCTCTGGCGAGAACATACAAAGATTCTCGGTAATACAGGCATCGAGGTACTTCGTGTCGCCAAGGAGTCGCTTAATGACAGCCAGCTGGTTAGCCGCAGACTGAATCAGCGGATAGCCATTCACGGCACGATGAATACCTGAGTGGAATAACGAACGAGCCTTTCCAATCTTTTCCCGGGTTGCGTCCATTTCCATATCGATAACAGACTGACGCGCAACATTAATAGCATTGCCGGATAACTCCGCGAAGCTAACCAGAGGCTTATTCATAAAAAACTCCTTCCAGGTATGTGAGCTTATTATATCAATACGGACTTTGCCCCAAACAACCCGACTCGAAATATTTTGGAAATTACTCTAATAACTAAAAATGGCACCCGGAAAATAGAATGAATTTATTTTAAGCTTGCCGAACATGGCTGGCGGCGGAATTAAATTTGACGGTTTTTGATATAAAATATAGAAAGAAGGAGGTTTTCTGAATACCTCCTTCACTGGCGCTCAGTTCGAGAATACGTTAACGCTGTACCGTTTACCGAGCACCTCGGCAGTGGTATCGACAATTTTCTGAATATCATCGGCAATCGCGGGTTTACTGAATGCGACGGTGTGCAGTTCACCAGCCTGTTCCGCCGTCGCACCATCATGAAAGCGGCTGGCATCGTAAAGCTGGACCCGGAGTGTCCGGGTATAATCGACATGGCCCATTATTCCTCTCCTGTTCAGTCAGGCGCTATACGCGTTAATAATCACTTTCTTCCGGTTGCGGCTGGGTGACAAACTGGTACTTCACCCCATTAGGGACGCCAACGGCTTTTGCTACAGATTCACACAGCAGCGACAGGTCATTCAGAGTCATCGGATATTCGATATCGACGGAATATAAGGCCCCGGCGTTCTCGGCCTCTTCGATATTTTTATACTGGGCACTGAAAATGGCTATGGTAGAGATTTCAAGGTTATGCATGAGTCAGTCCTTGTTAATAAAAAAGAAGCCACCGTAAGGTGGCTGAATAAAGGTTACTGGACCTGGCTGGCCTTTTTTTCCGCGTTCTTGTTGTAATCAACGCGGGCAATAACGACGGCAGCGGCCAGGAGTGCAGCGAGACCGCCGTAGAATACTGGTCGGGAGATATCGACGAACATATCGCTCAGGTTATCAACGCCGAGGAGAAATACGCAGATAATGACGATAAAGCGAACAGGTTTGCTGTAGAACAATTTCATCAGGAGCTATCCTTCTGGGGTGAAATGACACCAGCATTACACCATATCAGATGCCAATTTTTTTTCGGTAACGGGCCTATTTTGACAAGAAAAAAGACACATCAGGGAGGCAATGACGAGAGTATTTTCGAGGTGCCTATGGCCTGTCACTTCCTGAACTCAGGAAAAGAACGATGCTGTAGAACACAATCGAAATATAGAAAAGTAACTTTTCCACCGACGATATGTCCGGCGGCAAGTTATTCTTATGCAGGGCACAAATCAGTGAATTGGGTTCCGCGCGGGAAAGTCAAAAAAACTTGCATGTCGTTCCGGATGCCAGGCGACGTAGCACATAGATTTGGGCCTGTGTAAGCGGGGAGCTGGGACGTTTTGTGTCTGCCATAATGTTCCTTTTATAACGAGGGCTGTCCGGCTGACAGATTAGCGGACAGACCTGAAAATAACGTGCATATCCAGCACCTGGCTGAATCCCTGAGCGAGGCAAATGCCTTTACTCTTCCCCCCCCCGACAACAACAAAAATGCGTTGAGCTTCCTCTTCGGCCTGTTCATCAGTCATGCTTTTCTCGCGGATGTGCGAAGTAAACAGGCTCCAGTTTGCAGCGATAAAATCACGTACTTGATGCATTTCCGAATTCTCAGCGTCAATAACCATTTTTAGTGTCCTGTGTTAAATAAGGTCCGCCCTGTTAATAGATCAGGGACGGACTGTTTAAGCGAGATAGCCAGCCTGTGCCGTGGTTATCCATTCACCAGAGTGATTTTTGTGGGGGATACTTTGATACTAAAAGCATTAAATTTCTTTTTAAGAGCGAGTTCAAACCACGCCACCGGGATAGAGACCGAACTATCATCGCCGCCCAATGCCTCCTCTGCCTCGTCATACCATTCATCATCAACAGACGGATTCATCCCACGGGCATAGACAACCGTATCACGGGAAACAGGGGTTCCATCCAGAGATGCATTGGTAATCAGATAGACGCCATGATCTTTTACCAGAAGGATCTGTGGAGTCAGGCGGGCCGGGTCAATGTGTTTGGATGATGGCCAGAAAATTCCCCCCGTCTGGTTCATTTCCACTTCTGTTTTGCCCTCTTCGTTGAGAGGAGTACCGCCGGGGTAATTTGACGGTTCAAAAAGCTGTTCAATGGTTGCATTGAACCGTTCCGCCGAGCGGAGTTCTTCGAGGAGCTTTTTTACCCCAGCAATTTCGAATGTTAATGTGGTCATAAACTTATTCTCCATCCGTAGTCAGCATCAGATATCGGGTGGCCAGTAGCAACTCTTTGACGTCAGCAGTTGAAACCTCCCCTTTGCCTTCTACCGCGTCCTGCAAACGCTGACGCGTCGCCTGAATCGTCTCTGACGACAGTGACGCCAGTTTGCTCAATACAGCGTTAGCTTTTTCCACAGCGGGATACAGGGACTCTGAGGTGGTATTGTCTACATCGTTATCGAAAAACAGGTCAGACTCCATATTAATATTGTCTTCGAGCCAGCTGGTAAGAATATCAAGTAAAGACATAACTTTATTAATCTGCATTTTTCTCGCCCTCGGTTGATGTAATTCAAATATAACAAACTGTCTCGTCTGGCTAATAACCCAGAATGAAAAAAATAAGCGATTTATTAGATAGGACTGAATTAAATTTAAATGGAGTGCAGCCGGACTCAGTTTAAAAACACTCCGCGCTAAAGGCAGAAAAAAGCCTTCCGAAAGGGAAGGCTTATGCACTACATCAGGAAAAGAACTATCGCTGCTTCTGGAGCGCGATATACGCTGCGAAAACAGCTACCAACACCGTCATGAAGTAAACTAGATATGAACCAGATTGCCAGACATTAACGCCAAAAAACGAAATTAATTTTCCGTCCGGGATAACAGAAAAAATCAGGTTCCAGAATCCAACCAGAACGACCTGAGAGATAATCATTTTACCAAGCGATCCCAGTTCATGAGCCGCATACATTGCAGCCATGACAAATGTCAGAGCTACCACAAGCAGCGCAGACAAAGCCACAACCGAAATGCTCAGGCCGACGGATGTAAACAGAATGGCATCTTTAAAAGTCAGACCTGTAAAACCCCAGATCAGAATGGCTAAAATGAAAAACATAAGGATAAATTTCACTAGAATTGCGTCCCTCTTTCGGTGGCAGAGTGTCGGTCAGGATGCCTGTGGCGAGGCAACTACAGACAGAATTTAACACAAAAAATTTAATTACAAATCCGTTCACAGGCCTGTTTCAATGATTCTTTGGTATGGCTATGTGCGGCCTGATTTAACAATGCCCGGATGTGTAGTTCATCATGACCGTCAGCTACAAAGAGTTTGATTTTACTTTCAAGGCGGCTCATGGCTTCGTAGAGTTTTGCCTCTTTATTGTTCTTCATAAAGCGAAGAATGTAATCCGCAATAATATGCTCTGGTGGCGTTTTAATTTCACGGCAGCGATTGCTTGTCATGAGTTTTTCCTCAAGTTTGTGGCAAAATGGCACCATCTCATTTAAGCCTCCCTTTTCCGGTTGTATAATTAATTTGACCTGCTTTACACAGCGCCAGCAAACGGCGATCAAGAATATGCGACGGTTGCGGATTGCTTTCCCCGGCTGCAATCCGGTGACACTCTGCTTTGATCTCTCCGGCAAATAATGTCGAGAACGGCGTAGGAACTGGGGTAAGAATTTCGTTGAGTGCCCTGTCCAGCGCCAGATACTTATCCATATTCATGTCCTTGCAGGTAATTGAATGGATGGGGTTTAAATTTATTATACTGAATCGAGTTACTAAACTAATATCCTTCAGGATGAAGAAAGGAATCATCCACCTTCAGTATGTATTCGACATATAGGACACGTCTCTAAAATTTTTCGCGTTTTCGCGATTTACACCGACAGGCCTACCAGTCACCACCTTCGATATGAAGTTGCGTCGCAGAAACAGCCACCATTTCCTGCATTGGCTGGTCATGCTTGTTATGACTACTCCCAAGCAGTAGGCTCACCTTGCCGTTAGCGGAAAAAAACATAGCATCAGGAAAATGCTCTCTGACTTCCCCCAGCAATGTGTGCATCGACTGAGTCAGTCGGTAGAATCGACGTGCGGCAGTCGGCATTGCATCATCAAGGAGATCTCCGGCGTCGCCGTCCCCGCTGTTTATGAAACTCAGTACCTTATCTTCGTCCATTCGAACCTCTTTTTCAGTCATGTCATATATATCCATTGAGATATCTGTCAGCCTGAGCAACGACATCAGGCTGACCTTCGCTCACCCGGTAATAACGATGGCCTGTTCCAATTGTGGCTGGCGATCCCCCCGCAGCGCTACCGACTCCTGGAGGCGTGCGGAAGGCATCGTCATTGCCTTAAACCCCTCATCCCGCGAACGCACCAGCATCCCCCACGAATGGGTTTCACAGACATCGTTCTCGAAATTGGGTTCGGTCGACAGCAGTGATTCCATCTTCGGTTCGATGTGTACCGGCGCAATGTTTTTATAAACAGGGTGAACACGACACTGTTCAGACGCTTGTGCTCGGTAGCTCCCTTGCGCCAGCAGCACGTCATGGGAAACCAGGTCATAATCTGTATCTTCGACAAAAGTCTTCAGGGTGTGCGTTATTTTGCCGAATCCTTCGATATTCCAGACGGACACCATCGTAAACTCTTCAAACGCACGGGGACTTTTGACCAAAAATCCATTCAGCGCCCTACGCCCCTTCAGCATCCCCACCAGGTATTGCTTGTTGGGATAAGGGCGCATCGCAACAAGGTCATTACCAGTCAGGCGTAGCGACAGTTCCGGGACGCTTACGGAATCCAGCGTGCAAAGATTTCCCATCGGATGCAGGATTTTTGGTACAAGGTGCAAAAACATCGGTATTCTCCTCGTTTATTAAGCCTTCAATTATTGTGCCGTCGCCTGATGTATTTCGAACCAGAAGACAACCGGCTTTTCCGTGACTTCAATTAACCCAAATCGCTCTGCGGTTCTGAAGTTGACGCTGTATGCCCTGGCGCGTTCTACCTGGCGGCTTATTTCTTTCCTCATGCCTTCAACACTTAATGCACCTTTAAAGAGATTGCAGGGGGCGCAAGCCGGAAAAAGATTTTCGATTGCATGCAGTTCAGGGTGCATGACCTTACCGGTACTTCGAGCCCGGTGTGTCACTCGACTTCCAGCGGGGGCTCTGACCATTTCAAAATCCCGCCTCACCGGTTCAACATGATCGGCATGCCAGCCTTTTTCCGGCAAAGGACAGCCGCAGTAGGCACACCGACCGCCAAATTTCAAACGCAGTTCGGCTCGTTGCTCTTTGGATATTTTATTTTTTGGTTTTGAAAATCGCCCATCATCAGATTCAACCTTCGGGAGGAGTTCTGAAAAATTGGGTAATTCGATTACTGCGCCTTTGTTATTTAGAACTTTCACCGGACCTCCCAACCATATTAAGACGATTTTTTATTTATTTTCCTGAATTAGTTTTCGAATTTTAATCAGGTGTGGTCGGCTTAATTTGCATAGCTGTTCGGTCGCGGCATCCAGAGTGGGAAATACATGGGCCTCATTAATATCCAGTGTCCAGTATTTCGCTTTACCTTCTCCCAGATCAGATTCAAAGTAATTCCGCTTTACCCCAATCTGCTTTGGTCTTCCATTAATTCTGACGATTTCATGCCGCTCGTCGAAGATAAAACCCTCTCCGACCAACGTCAGGAGGACAAAAGGGCCCTCGGCCTTTTGCGTACCCAGCGAACTCATCTCATTATTCATACGACCTCCCCGGTAATACGCTTAAAGTTGACGACCCAGACCCACGGGTTGGCCTGCCAACTGTCCTCGCCGTACGTGTTTTTCCAGAGGCTGCGGAAGCCAAGAAAGTGCTTATCGCCAAGAACACAACATTCTGTTGGTGCGCCTTCAGCTTTGGCATCTTCCTCGCTGATGGTATTTAACCGCTCTACCCGCAAATCGGTAATTTCCAGTGCAATACGGCTGGCCCAGCGAGGCATATGGATTGAAGGTGTCCACGCACCTTCGAACTTCATATTTTCGGTACGAGGCTTCCAGTCGGCCTCATCAGGGATCGACCACAGCCCATAATCCCCCGACCGCTGTTCGCAGCTCGCCCGGTAAATGCGGGCTGCTTCAGTCCTGTCCATCACGATGTTGTCATTCCAGTCCACCGCGCACGCATCTTCATTCCCGAGCAATGAAAACGCCTCACGGACCGTAATGCGGTCGCCAACTACGCCGTACGGACAAGGCCGAAGCGCCGAGTATGGCTGGGTCCCTGTTGGAAGCCACCAGTCATGCGTGTGCCCGCGATGTCGCGGTGTTTGCGCAGGCCTTATAGACCATTCATCCGAACTATATTGAGGCTTTATAATCCGCCGCGTCTGTGTTTTCTGATCTGCCAGAATTGCCCGGACCATTTCATCATTAAAAAGCATTCCATGTGTCTTCACTGTGCTGTCTCCTTTCACACATGGTTCACACATTGAGAGGCCTATCCCTCTTTATCAGCCAGGCATACCGAAACTGTCGGTAGTTTTACGGGAACGGGCAACTGCCCCCCTACCTGATAAAGTGGTGTTCTCCCCCAAAATTAATCGTATTCCCCATCCACTACCGGCTCAGTCGTAATTTCATATTTCACTCCGCCGGGTACATCCAACGCTTTAGCGACGGACTCACACAGCAATGACAAATCATTCAGGGTCATTGGGTATTCAACTTCCAGGCTGTGCAGTGCATTGGCGCTGGCAGCAGCAGCCTTGTCAGCATGACAGGCATTAAAAACGAAAACGGTGGTTTTTTCTTGAATAGGCATAGTGCAATCCTCTGAATAATTAGCCCTGTGATCAGGGCGGTTTTTGATTAAATTTAAATGTTCGTTTTCAATAATTAGTGAATCTGTTAATCGGGTTGTGACTTATCATTTTCTCCAACCGAAGTGCTGTCGAGAAATGACCATTCTTGTTTGGGGCTTTTATATAATGCACTAGCCTCAGTACTCATCCACGACTCACAGGCTTTATAAGTCATGCCTTCCTCTCTAACGCGGTCCTTAAAATACGCCCAGGCTTGCAGATCAAGCGGCTGATACTCTTTCAGCGACTGGTCAAGCCTTTCCTTCCAGATTTTCTTCCGATGAGTAAAATGAGGAAAAGCCAGGAATGCATAACTACCTGCAACAAAAAAAAAGAACAGGAGTCCGCCCCATAGAGAATGTTTGAAAAACACCAGTCCTGGGAAAATCCATGCCACAATGGCAACAAATAAAAGAAGGTGCTCCTTCCCAGTAGGTTTATTAAAATGCCAGGAAATTGCAATACACTTTAATTTACTAAAGTGATTTTGTTTCTCCTTAATATCGGTCATATATCAGTCCTTACTTATAAAAAAATGGTTATTATTAGTCTGATGTAAAAGTTACTTTTCAAAACAGTCCCTTTAACGAATTCCGCACCTGCGCTCATTACAACACACACCATTCGGCGCTTTTTCCGTTAACGGGGCTATTTTCACGTTTTTTGCACGTATGTCTGATTTTGCTGGTGGGCTCACGCCAGCAGGCGGACCATGCGTTTCAACAGAGGCCTTAACAACGCCGCCGTCCTCTCCCGGCATTCATCCACATGCCGGAACCCCGTCTTTTTCGAAGACTGAGGGCCGGATAACATCCGCAGCTCCCAGATGACTTCCCGTAAGGTTCCTTCGCGCTCCGGCGAAATACACCCGGCTAATGTCTCCAGAAAGCGTTTTCTTACGGCCCGGTAATACAGACGTTCTTCCGGTTGCTGTGACGAAATCCGCAGGTTACAGAGGGTCAGGACAGCGTCAAGAGTCCTTGCCTTCAGTTCGTCTCCCGTCCGGGCCAGATGTAGCTGTTGTTCTGTCTCCAGTTGCGTCGTTATCCACCCCCCCAGAGGGGTTTTGTTGTAGGTGTGCAGTGCCACACAGGCCGCAACACAGCACCAGAAGCGCAGTTTCTGCCGCTGCCCCCGCAGTTTGCGGGCTACGAGCAAGCGATAATCGCTGTCGGCCAGGATCTTGAAACGGCGGCTGGCGAGCAGAGACGGCAGCGACGTCTGGTCGTTAATGCCAAGACGTGAATAGGCCTGCCCGCGTTGAGCGAGTCGATGGTACACCGCACCTTTCCCGCGCGAAATTCGGACGGCGCCGTATCTAAGCAGGTACTGTGCCGCCGCCACAGGGGTAAACTCACCGTCAGACACACGCTGGCGTAATCCGTCATATTCATGCCAGATAATCCAGGATGCCGTGTCTTCATCGACCGTCAGCTCATCCTCTTCTTCGAATGCAACGATGTTCAGGCCTTCCCCGCTACTCATCAGACTGCGGGAAGCTCGCTCATCCTCCCGACCGTCAAAATAGGCTATTTCGGATGACGGATCGGACAGCCCGTCAAATGACGTCCCGATACGGCCTTCCGGCAACTTCATCCAGCGTGGTGCTGGCATCGGCGTGCGGGGTACTGGTTGCATAGCTGGCTCATCGTCGAGAAGATCCAGTGCCCCCCCTTCCCACACCTGGCGGTAAAGTTCAATGGCACGAAATGGGCGCGGGTTAAAGCAATGCAGTGACCAGAGAAAGTCGATATGCAGCACGTTAGCCTCCTGCACCAGTCGAAACTGCGGCTCCGACATGCGGCGGTTATGCGCGGTATCTTCGATCTCGCCTGAAAGTAACTTTTCATGCACCGCTGCGGCCCGCTGAGCCTCCACGTAATCGAGGCTGCAACAGATATGGAACAGTCTTTCGGTCAGGGACGACGAGAACACATTGGGCTGAAGACGCACATACCCGCCCTCAAACACTTTGCGTCCGATATAATCCCGAAGGCTCCAGTCGTACTGAATTTTGGTCAGGAAACGCTGAAGGCGGTTGAGACCAGCCTGGTAGCCGTACTTCTCAGGGTCAGTGCGGAGTAAGGTTTCCATCGAGTGATCAATGCCGACGGCGCAGCATAGCGAGCATCCATAGCGAGCGCCGCAGGCAGAAGACCGGACAGTGGATTTCTCCGGCGTCCAGATACATTCCCCGGTCGCGTCTTTGTAAAGCGTGGCGAGGCTGAAGTTGTCCGGCAAAAAGCTTGGCAGCGGAAATCGCGCCAGAGAACCACAGGCCATCAGAAATGACCAGATATCCTGTGCCCGCCACTCTTTCACCGGGTACAGTTCGCCGCCGTGCTCCGTGAGCGAGACGCTGTCCGCCTGCCCGCCCATTCTTAGGATGTTGTCTGCCCGACGGGCGCTCTCATCATCGCGGGAACCCAGCATCAGGCACACTTTGTTGCGGACAGAAGCAGGTGCATTTTTCAGATAACGGGCTTTGGCCTGGCGCAGTGGAGAACGCTTTAGATCTGTAGCGCATTGACGCGTAGAAGAATTTGTCCAGGTTGGAAGTCCACGCCCGGTCAGAATGCGTCCGACCCAGCTCTGGGTCATGGACGGGCGGGCCACAAGGACGGTCAAAGGCAGTTCTTGTTCGGCAATAAAGGCTCTGAGCTGGCTGAGAACCTGCGTGGCCTGATGATGCATCTCAGGGTTTTCAATCAGGGTGTCAGACATCTGAATGAAGTGGTGCTGGCTGACGTTCGACCCGTTTCGTACTGCACGGATCAAGGCCATAAGGAACAAGTGCAGTAGCGAGTGAGAGTCTTTCCCGCCGCTGTAGCCGACGCACATGGTCCAGCCTTCGGTAATCGCATGATAAATGGCACTGGTTGCCGTCGTCACGCGCGAAGCGAGACTGACCGGCTCACCGGCATCAGTATAATTCAGATCCGCATCGGTCTTCAGTGTCTGCCAGACATCGCCCCATTTATCCTGCGTCAGAATGGCAGCGTTAGCCGCCTCAGAAAATTGAATTTCTGAGGGTAATTCAAGGAATGTTTCTTTCATTTCGATATACATATTATTTCCTGAATTGGCTTTCGCTGTATTGTCGCGATATTTATTAAATCCATTTAATATCTTCAGCGCAATATGTGAAGCTAAAAATAGTTAAATTGAAATCATGCCAATTTAATTAAATAACACTGAACAAATAAAATTACGCGGCAATAAATATATTATGTTCTCCACGCTCTCACGAATACTGCTGGGTAATTAAAACCGTCGCATTTGATTCCAGCTCTGCCAACGGAATTAGGGGCGTATTGAGCATCATGTCATCGCCGCAATGACGGGGTACAGCCGTCAGATGAAATGATTCTTTCATGACCCGGATGGAAGTTGTTTCCGTGCGGCAGGAGGGCATTACGTCCCGGAGCATCGTTTCCTGTCCGCTGCTGTCACTTTCAATAAACGCAGCCTGCGACATGAGAACCTCAATGTCCTCTTCCAATGTTTCGGACCAGTGGCAGTCATAGAAGAAAAACTCGGCGGCGTACAAATCATTTTCTTTCACGTATGCCGCCAGTTCACGGATACGCTTAGCCAGCGACGTATCAATGGAAAAGAAGACGCTTTGCGGGACATCACTCGCAAATTCATTGATGCAGCTAGCGGACAAAATCAGGATTTTATTGGTCATTTTCAGCTCTCCATGCCACCGGCTGTTCCGGTGGCAATCAGGGATTATCAGGCAGTCACGGGGCACAATTCGTCAAGTGAAGGCAGTAATTTGCTCAGGCTTTCGTACACGACGGGCATCAATTCAGTGACGCTGTGAAGCGCCATGCTGGTATTGTCTTCTTCGCTGAGAATGATAACTCCATCCTCACCAGGATTGTCGGGCGTGCTCTCGTCAGAGGCCAGGCGGTGGCGTGCAACGTCATAAGCCGATTCTGATTTTTTGCAGCTCATCAGATAGCATTGAGTGTATGTGTATTCGTGGTTGTACTGGTTCACTTTCACCAACGCATACTGAACACCGGCATCATGAGCTTCGTTCATCAGGCGAGAAAAATTAAAGCCTTCTTCGTAGTGGTGTGTATCTTTAGTCACCACAATAGTCGCACCGCCGAACTCGTTTTCGCGTGGTCGGTCGCAGACGAAAGCGGCATTGATTGTGACCATCTCAGGCAGGTTAAACACCGACAACACGGCAGTTGTTACCGCGATAGCGTGGTCGAGGTTAATGCTTTCATCATGGCAGATTGCCAGGCCTTTACCGGTGATTTCCGCTTTGAGTTCCAGCTCGTAATTGTCTTCTGGTGACTCCGACTGACCAAAAGTCGGCTCAAACGGATCGCACTCCGGGTGGTTCTGAATAATACCCAGGACAAGCAATTCAGTGAGGGAACACTCTGAAACCGGTTTAGACAGCAAGTGTTCACCTTCCGCCACATCCGTGTCTGTAACATACGCAATCGCGTCCAGTGCCATCTGTGCCTGTTCCTGTGAACAGAGAATTGTGAAGGATGCCTGAGTGTAATTGTTCGCCATTGCATAACTCCTTATTTAATTAAATGTGATTACTGTCTGTGAATAGATAATATCAAAACAGATACCTGCACCTAATAACCAATAATGAAATATGTTCGAAATTTTTATAGAGCAGACAGCGCCATATTTAATAATCCAACTTTTATTCTGGATACGGTGTAAAATAAATATACGGGAAAACAAAAAACCGCCACAAGGGCGGAATTTATTAGACGGGAAAGATTTGGTTATACGGTATGTGTCAGGGAGGAAGCAATGAGCCTGTCTGGTAACAGTGATTGTAGGGACGCAGACGAAATAACAAGCACCTGATCCAAGTGCGCTACACCTTCGTCGATATGTTGCTGGAATGCCGCTTCAGCTTCACCGCAGGAGTCCGCTTCGACCAGCATCACCTCTTCCTCATCATCAAACATCATGCGGCCTGAGATAATATACAGTCGGCTTAAGTCCGGGGTATTTACAGCGATGCCCTGTTCGTTAATCATCATTTTTCTCCGCCTTCAATTTTTAAATTTGTCAGTTCTGCTACGTGTAAAAAACAGCATCAGCCCTGTAAACCCGGACAGGTATCAACGTAGCTCATTGGTTTGCCGATCGCGGCGCTCAGGCGAAGGATTTCGCCGATGGAGACGTACCGAAGCATTTCCGAACGCCCGTGTTTCTGGTATTCATCCACCGACATAGTGCGCCAGTCCTTGTGCGGTGCGGTTTTGCACAACTGCCAGTTGTCGGCAATGGTCGGGCGACGCAGGACATATACACCCAGCGAAGGCGTGAGGCCACTGCCGAATGCCTGCTCCACCACAATACGTACTTCAGAGCCGTCGGGGCGTTTCAGTGTCTGAGTAATTTTAGTAATGAGCTGTTCGGATTCCATACTATTAACCTCGACCGTCAGTTGGGTTGCTGTAGGGATATTTTACCAAAGTCGGCTCTCTGGCTAATAAGTAAGAAGTGATTTTTTCATTCATTGAAGTTTCTTTCATATGGAATGAATATTAATTATTTAAACTGACTCGGCCTATTTTAATTATTATTAATCAGGGTATTTAATGTGCAAATTGGCAGGGCGCTGAATTACCGGGCATCCATTGCCCGGACAGTTTATTAAAAAAAACTGATAATGCCCCGCCGGAGAATTACGCCAATTCCTGTGAAGGCATGGTCTGGCTGAAAAGTTACTTTTCCCGGTTGCCCTGCCTTGATCCCGTATCGTTTATACCGGTCTGCTCTTACATCCTACCTGGGCAGCAGCTGGCTACGGTGATCGGGTATTAAAATAGAACCGGTCTGTTTTACCGCAGATTCAATGCCCCGCACCTAGCGTAAAATCGCCTTTCCCGGATGCCCTCCTTAGTCGTCCGGCACGATGGCGCTACTCCCAGCGATAAGGGGTAAAATAGTCCTCGTTAACAGCAAGAAATTCGGTCAGGGAATGCATCGCCTTCGTGTCATATGCCGTCACAATAAAACGGTATCCGTCCACCGTTTCGATGTAGCTGATCCCCCGTGGCGTGCAACTGGATTTCACAACTTCCGCCGTCATCATAAACTGCCCTTGCGGGAATTCCGGTGACAGGTAGATAAAGCCAGTGGTGGCTGATGACGGGTTGGCATTCATCAGCACGCCGTTAAATTGCTTTCCGTGCCGCGCCGGAATCAACGCGCTCCCCGCTGTCGCCTGAGTCATCAACTGGCGGATCAGGGTTTCCTCTTTATCTGAGCTGTAGGCGCGAACATCATTTTCAGCCCCGGAGCGTGAGTAGACGCCGACATGAGCAAGACGTCGGTACTCGTTACGCATATAGGCATGACAGGATGCACCGGCTCGCCCCTGAAGAGTGACGCCAAAGTCTTCACATAACATCAGTACCTGGCGCAGGTTTTTGTCATAGACCGTGGCAGAGAGCGCCAGGTTATAGCTGATGAATGTCAGCTCAAAAACCCGGGTATGTGCGTCACTAAGGTGTGCCTCCATGCGGATCACTGGTTTCTCCGTCATTGGAAACGGCGTACCGGCCAAGCAGTACGAGGTAACATCGCTAAAACACTCGTCGATCACACTGGCAATGACCGTATCGGCGTCAATGACAGCCGGAGCTGGAACATAAATCTGAAACTGTCCTTCAGTGCCCGGTTGGATCAGGACGGGGTATAGACGCGGGGAATTGAGTTGTTCGCAGTCGGCATTGATCAGTTCTGTCCAACCGGGTTTTCCGGTGGGAGCATCAAGGCGAAGACCCAGGTTATCGCAGAAGTCGACGATCTGGCGGGAGTGCTCCACCATCACTGCCCCGGAGAGTGTCAGACCGTGCGTAACCATCTGCATCTCACTCGTCCGGGTCTGGGAGTTCTGGGACCAGGGCTGTAATGAAAGCGTCGTCCGACTTAAGGAGGGAATGATGGTTTCATTCAGAGGTTCAATAAGCTGGCAATGCGCATACAGCCGGGTGGCGAGGAAGTCAAATATGAAGCTTGCCTGTTGTTTTGTGCTGGCCTGAATATAAAACATCGCATCCATGCCTGAATCCCGGGATGAAATACCGAAAAGTTTCATTTTTTACCTTAATGGATGAGCGATTTATAATCATGCGCCGACAGGTGGACGTTATGTACGCCATCGTTCCACTCAAAGAATAGCCGATATTTTGAATTAACTCGAATGGAAGAATACCGGTTTGCGGTCATTCTTAAGCGTTCGTACCGCAAACTACCAGATAACAATTCGCGTTCGTTTTTAACATTATTTAACGTTTCCAGTCTGCATGAAATCGCATTAATCAGTTCAGCAGGAATGCCTGCCGTGGATTTTCCATTACGGAAAAACTTTTCCAATCGCCTGTCTTTAAATGAATGGATCATATTTTCCTCCGTAACGAAATGAGTTTAAATAAATAAGAATTAAAAAAGCCTGAATCTAATTTATTACATCCCGAGGATTCTGGCTGCGACCGTCAGTTGTTTATCACTTAATGGAAATTTGCGTGATAACGTCGACTTCAGGCTGTTCAAAAAACTGTTCTCGCCGTCTTGCTGCGTGATGGCGTCCACCAGTTCTTGGTGGTTCTGACACCAGAGGTTGAACGCGGAAGTCTTTGATTGAACAGCACGTTGACGCTCTGCTGCCTGAGCGGCTGAGATCTTGCGAGCAGCTTCTGGGTATATGCGATACAGTGCAGTCAGGGTGTAACAGGTACGGGTAGTGACCAGGCTATAGCCAGTGGCATTACAGGCAATACAGCGGCTCTTATAAAAGTGATTGCGTTCGCCACGTCCATTGCATTTATTGCAAGTAACACGGTAAATATATTCCCCGGTGCCTTTTACTGAATCAATACACTTAATCTTAGCGTTATCGATTGCCATTCCGCTACGGTCAAAGTATTTATCCATTTTTGATTCCTCAGGTTTGGTCTGAAGTAATAATGACAGATTGGCCTCGCTGGCTAATAACCTGAACGAACGTTTTTTGAAAATAAATCAGGAAGGATGATTGAGATGATTTATATATGCAGGATTCAATTTTAATGGAGGGTATTTTCAGAATTATCTGTTTACAAAGAACGAAACAAATCCTAATGAGGCATTTATTGCATCACAATAAAAGTGATTGCTTTTCACTCATTTGAGTAGCGATGCTTAAGTATTTATCCGTTTTAAGGTATAACAGCAGCGTGATACGGCTCAGGGAATGCCTGTCCGTCACCTTAATGATGCTTTACTTCCGGTTGCCGAAACAGTCCATATGGCTGACATGTATAACACGCACGGTCTAACGCAGTTCCGGGGGGTGGCACAGCGGCGTGATGCCGCTTTAATCTGGAAAACGCAGGCATCTACTGGTGCCTCAGGATCGCGGCACTCGCAAGCTGAAACACCGGAGCCTGTTCGTCTTCCGGCTGTATCGCTCGTCCCCGTCTACAAAACCCGTCTCATCCGCAGGTATCGCTGGCGCACTCCCAGACGGTTAGAGGCTTTCGGGAACTGCCTGGGTCAAAGAACACCGGCGTTCAGGTAGCTGTTGAAATGGACATCTACACGTTTTTGTTCAAGTGATTCAGTTGTGGTGAGGGCATAACGGGTAATGCCCTCCCGTGAAGCCCTGAGAAAAGTTACTTTTCCAGGATTAATGCAGTCTGGCTTTTAATATAAATTCAGGGGATATTTTTTTAAAAAAATACCTGTCGTCAACTTATTAGAAAAGTAAGTCAAAATGCTAGAGTGTTCTCATTCAAAAAGAGGAGAACTAACCATGCCAAAATATTTGTTACCTGCCGAGCTTGCGGAAATTGTTTGTGGATTACTGGTGCAACCAGCATTATTGAATGAATTAAAAACACCAGCCACGCATAAAGCATTTATGCAGGACATCGGCGAGCTGGTGGCGAAACATTGCGGCGGTCAAATTGACGGCGTGATCATGCCTGAGGTACGCGATGAAGACAGCCAGGCCGATTACCTGACATCTCCAGATGAAACCCCTTATATTGTTGTCTCTCCTGGCCAGGACATGCACTCCCTCACAGATAACGTCTGGCGTCATCATGCCCGGGATGGCTGGCTTGACCATATCAAAGGCAGTGTCGAAGAAAGCCCTGATGAACTGCCGACCCACAAAGAGTGCGCTGTACGCCGCTACACCCTCCAGCGTCTGCTCCTTCAGGAAGAAACCAGCCATGCTAATCTGCCAGTACAGGTGGTACGGATGTGTGAGTACAGCACCGACGATGTTGAGCAGACCGATTCTTCAGCAGAGTTTAACGTCACAATGGCGCTCGGTGGTCATGCCATGCTGGCAGTAAAAGATACAGATTCCCGTCTGGTGATGGCCCTGACACTCTTGATTGAAAATGGAGTTCCCTCTGTCCACGTTAATGCGGGTGACACTGATCCTTCAGTTCTGCACATCCGGGCAGCTCACGGTGGTCTGGTTCTTTCAACCGACTCCCTTAATCATGATTTCAGTATTTCGCCCTCTGACCAGTATACCTACGGACGCCCTGGATTATTATTGAAAGCCGCCTACTGATTTATTAATTCAAAATCCGTCATTATTATTTACCCCCATTTTTCGCCCCTAACTTATGGGGCGAGTATATTTTAAAAAACTTTCTTTCAGGTTATTAGCCAGCAAACTAGAACTGGTAGAATTAATTCATCAGAGAAAAGGGGACTATCATGGCTAAATTAATTTCGACGCGTGAACTGGCAACAATTATTACTGCATTACTGGTAAAACCAGAATTACTGGGCGAGCTGGATTCCCCAGAAAAACATCGCGCCCTGATGGAAGATCTGGGGCGTGTTGTGGCAGAGCATTGTGGCGGTAATGTCACTGAAATCGCACTACCGGAGACCGATGGTACGGCTGCTGAAGGCGCGTTGCAGAATGGCCAGTCCGTCCGCTATCTGGAAACCAAAGAAAGCTCTCCGTATCTCATCGTACACCCTGACGCCTCACTGCCGTCGGTGACGCAAAACGTCTGGATGCACGCTGATCATGATGGCTGGGAAGAGCATTTCAACGGAGAGACCGATGCCCTGACTCCAGAGATGAGCGAGCAGTTCCGCCAGCAGGTTTATGCACTGCTGACGCCGGAATCCCATACCACCTCTTCAGAAATGAGACTGACTTTGCAGGACTGGCAACTGGGTGAAGCCGAGATCCCAGAAGAAGACTGTCAGCCCTACCAGGTGAAGGTGTTAGCAGAAAATAAAAACGTTCAGTGCGAAGTGACGAATGAAACCGGCACCACGTGTTTCGGCCTCATTTTGGAGATCGACCGTGGTGTACCGACGCTGCACATTGATACGGGCAGTGATTCACTGCTGCATATTCACGCGGCACATGACGGCCTGGTTCTGACACCGGATGCACCGAGCCACAGATTTGAAGATGCTCCTGTAGATCGCTTTTCTTATAACAGCCCGTCCCTGTTGGTGCCTGGGGTGTAACCAGGCAAACTGCCCAGCGGTATTTTGGCCCCGGGTAAAATTATTCAGAACAGGAGTCAGGCAGATGGGCGATGTTGCCACACTACCACCGAAAATTAACGATGGCGTACTTCGACGCTGGAATGCTCGCGGTAAAGCGGATAAAGAGGCGCTGGCCGACTATGGCGTTAGCGTGAAGGAGGAGTGAATTGCGCGAATTACTTGGAATGGCAGGTGCAGAACATCAAGCCTCCGTAATGTATCAAACGTTCGGACACCTCGACGCGAAGCTAGGCGAAAAGCATAAAGGTCACTTCGTTTTTATCAACGGCCAGCACGGCGATCTGTGCGTTGTGCATAGTGAATTTTCATCCTTTGACGAAGGTCCAGGCTATTTCAGTGACCGTGCCGACTTCATCTGGGAATTAGTTAAAAACGACGGCCCATGCTCTAAGGTCGGGATTTACCGATTTGACGGCGAATACGCGCTTCCTAAGCGCCGGAATGGGAGAAGATTTTCAGGAAGCGTAACGTGCCTGCAAGCATTCTAATTCCGTGCTGCATGAGCGCCGACAGGTCTTCCGTACAACGGGAGGCGGCACAGTTCGCGTGCAACCATCCCCACACAATAACTCGACTGAGTACATAATAATGACGAACGCTAACGCAAATGACGGGAAGACCAGCCCGGTATTACCCACTCTCGAACAGGTCTATGCTCTGCTCAAGGCCAACTATAAACCCGCACGATTTGCTGATCGGGATGGGGAAATCTGGGGGCATGAGTATTCATGGAACTTGGCAAGATCCAGTTTGCAAGACCTGGAGAAATACGGGAAATCATATGTATCCAAGCATTCCGACCGGATGGGCGATGGATTCAGTTTTGGTCCTGACCTGGTCATTATTCGCTGACATACGCACGGAAGTGAGTAAGATGGCTGGCTGCGCCGGAGAACTAGAGTAATGAAGGGTAAAAATATCGTGGCTCGTGTCGTGCGGGAAGCGGCCTATAAGTGGGAAACTCGCCACCAATTGCAGCAGGCGTACAATTCAGCGAGTGACGTGGGAAAAGTTCCCAGACATTCCGGTTCCGCATCTGATTTACGCCAGACGCTGTCATTTTTAATTCTTTGTAGGGCATGACGATGAAAAACACAGTAATACCGACGGTGACTGAAAACGAGATGGGAGAGGTGATCACCCGCCACTCGGCTTACGGACTGGTATCAGTAAGCCGCACGTCCACGACGGGACAGCGCCTTTATGCCTCCGACCTCAGTCATAAAGAGGTAGTCACGATGACCTTCAGTGAATCAGAGCAGATTGAACGCGACGGTGTGATCCGTCATCGACTGGCGGAAGGCCGACGCCGCTCACCGCTCCTGCAAGTCAGTCTGTCTCCGGCGCAGTGGGCCACGATGATCACATCGTTCGGAATGAGTGACGGCGTGCCGTGTACCATTAACAGCCTGATTCGCGGCGATTATGAGCGGCAGCCGGAGATTGGCTATATTGAGTCGACACGCGAACGATACGAACGGCAGATCCGGGAAGCCGCTGAGCGTGAAATGGCGAAATTGCATGAAAAGCTGGAAGTGCTGCGTTTGCTGGCGGTAAAAGGCAAGGCTGGAAAGCGTGAGCTTGACGAAGCCTATCAGTCGCTGTTAAGCGTAATCAATAACTTGCCGGTCAATCTGGCCTTCACCAACCAACTCATTCAGGAATCCATGGTGAATATCGTCTCACACGGCAAGGCCGAACTCGAAGCCACCGCCATGGGCGTAGCCGCTCGTCTGGGTATGAAAGAAATGAGCAGCCTTGCCTCGCTGGAAGAGAAGAAGTAACCGGTGCGCCCGCCCGTAAATCATGAAATGCACTAACGTCCATACCTGCTGCACACATACGCGGCACACAGATCAACGGCCAGCGCATACCGCGTTGACATAAACCGTAAACACTGAAGTGCGTCGTCCTGTCGGGGACATTCTACGTGGTTTTCTACGCCCCCCCCTTCTCTCTTCTGCGGCTCACAGAACTTCAGGAATTGCTGGTGGGCAGTCTCCAGGACGTTTTCCAGTAACCGGCTGTGGTCAGCGTCATATCCCTTCAGCAGGCGTTCCAGTTCTGCCATAGCGAGTGCAGGTGGTAACCAGATGACGCCAAGCAGCAAAAACTGGCTCTGCATTCGAATTTCATGGCGATCTGGCTTCAGACCCTCTGCCCGGGAAGCGCAATAATAAATCCTCTCCAGGGGAGCTACACGCGTGATAAGAGGTTTCTCAGCAAGTTCTGACATGCGACTAAATCAGCCTGTTTCGTTTCTTTCTGATTACGTTAAGACACTATGAAAAAGCCCCGTAATACGGGGCCGGTTCGGAGGCAGTTACTGGATTTGCGGCAGCTCGATCATGAAGCTTGATTCACCGACATTGCCGCTGGTGGCCGGGAAGATGGGGATCAGGACGCCATCACCCTGCCCGAAATCTATCGTGATGTCTTTCGAATCCCCGGGTACGACGGCCACCCCATTCATACTAACCGCAAAGGCCGCATCTTTGCGGACCGTCAGCGTGCCGGTTTGTGCTCCAGTGATCAGCGAACCATCTTTTTTCCGGATGCTATTGGTACGCAGATACGCCAGCGGCTGGTTATCTGATGTCTTCAGCCCCATACCCACGGCCAGCGTTTTGAGAGTGTTAAATTCAATCAGGTTGTTCGGTACATAACGGAACCGGCTGACCTTTGTCGTGGTATTACCGGCTTCATCTACCGCAACCGCAGTAAGCTGGTAGGAATCCGCATCATCTGTCGCGGGGAAGATACGCGGGTAGTTCAGCCCGTATTTATCAGTTCCCTGGCTGTACCAGCCCACACTGACTTTGTCAGAAGTGGGTCCGCCGCTCAGCGTGATGCTTTTCAGGGAAGCTTTTGTCATATCGTCGGCCAGTGTGATCACCAGATTTTCCAGCCCTTTGACCAGTGCTCCGTCAGCCTGCTTTCCCTCAAAACTGATATCGACAACAGGCGGCGTGACGTCATGCAGGATGGTATTCGATAGCGTCAGTTCTGCCGTGTTGTTGTAGGTGTCCGTCGCGGCACCCGTTGCAGTGTATTTCCCGGAGGGTAACGCGCTGTAATCAAACGTCACTTGTTTCAGCTGGTAGTTCAGGACCGTAACGTTTTTCGGCGACAAGGTAGAGACTTTATTACTGGTGTCCTTCAGTGTGAGGTTAAAGATATTGGTGGCCCACATATAATTGGTCCAGTCGTTAGTTACGTCACTGTCCGTCACCAGCATTACCACCGTTTTATCCAGTGGGCTGGAGACGATACTGTTGATAACCGGGGCGTTCATATCCCAGTAGGTGTAGAAATGCGACTGTAGTCCGCCGAGATTTGCGTATGAACCGGTCCCTCTGATATGAATTTGGTACGGAACATAGCCTTTCCCGCTCGTCTTACAGTAATTCATGCTGACCTGGCAACTGCTCTCACCCACTGAAACATTGCAACTGCCAATGCCGACGATAGTAGCAGTTTGCACATAAGAGCGCGGTTCAACGTTTACACGACCCAAATCTACGCAATCCGGCCCGGTAAACCTGACGATGTCACTCGAAGTCCATGTATTAGCATCTCTGAAATGGTACTGCCCTGACAAATAGCGGGGGGCTTCAGCCACGCCGTTACCCGGAGTAAATTTCAGCGTTTTGTACTGGAGGTTGACGTTAAGGCCCGCTTTAGTATGAAGCTCGTAGTACATATAGGTTTCCGGGTAGCTCACCGTGGCTTCAGTATAAAAATAGGTATTGTCGGAGTTGGTAATCTGATCGACCCAGCCGAAGTCTGTCCCGTTAAAATTGGTTGAGTCCGATTTAAGGCGTTTGTACCTGAATTTGACTGGGTTCTCGAAAATAGTCATGCCAGGAACATAATCTTCCCAGACGCCTGTTTTCGCATTCCGCACCTGATGTTGAATGTAGCTGGGTATTGTACGATCAATACCAGAGCGATGTGATGTTTCTGTCCAGTTCCCGGCTTTGTCATAAACCCGAAAACCTACGGTGTAATATGCCGGACTGACGGGCGCAACCGTGCTTCCTGCCGCCACCGCCGCCAGTGCCTGGACCACCCCCGTGAGTGCATTCAGCTGAGCATTTACAGTCCGGCGGACACCGCTGCTGTCAATAGCAAACCACTCCGCTTTATCCAGTCCTGACCTCGCATCAGAGACGTTCGATAACGAAATGGCCTGGGTTGCGGTCCTGTCGCCGAAAATATCCAGACTTCCGTACTGAAAACCAGCCCTGATCCACTGCATCGGATCTGGTAGAACGGGAGGAGTGATATCGATGCTGAAAGAGTAGCTGGTTGTCGCCACGACATTCGACTTATTGTCGAGTGTTTCGGATTTAAGAGAAAAAGTACCCTCGCCCAGTACCGGCAGTGTCATGGACTTGCCGTAGTACTCACTACCATCAGCGGCAGTGATCCTGTCGGCCACTGTCACCAGGCCGGTGACACTCTGGAACATCTGCACATTATCGGATGAACGTGTCACGGTAACGCGCTCGTAGCGGTCGAGACCAGATATCAGATTCAGCGTAATTGCGCTGCCCGGGTTGAGATACTCTCTGGTGGGTTCAGCATTCACTTTCGTGCCGCGTGTGTCGGTATACGAATAGTTGTAAAGCTGAGCCTGGCTGTAAAGCGGGAACAGCAGTGCCGTATAGACGGCGACAATCAACGGACGTCGGCAAAATTTCATTTCGGTTCTCCTGGTTGGCCAGAAAATTTTACCTGAATCGTTTTCTTCGCCCGGGCGCTAAGAGGGGTAATTGTTCAGTAAAACATCGTCCGTTTGTGTGCTTTTTGCCAGATTTAATCGGCAGGCCTGCGGGAAATACCCCATCCCAATGTCCGTTTTAGGCTGATTAATTCCCCAGAAATCCCCCCCTTAACGGAAAAATCCGCAGGGCAGACGTTTAAAATAGCAACAACTAAAAGGGGAATACTGAATGAAAAATCAGGCTATAGCTTTGGCTATGGCTATGCTCGGAGTCTCAGTTCCGGCATCTGCTCAAATTTATGAATCCATCTTCACAGATACCAATGGTATTGAAGTTCACGCCCCCTCAACCCGGCTGTTGCTGAATCCGGCCTCACCGGTAACCCTGACGCTCATTGTCGGTCTTGACCGTTATGTGAATGTCAAAATCACCAGCGCCACCGGCACGCAACTGCTGAACACCACTACTACGCGCACCAGCGTATCCGACCGTCTGAAGGCCGGAGATGGCAGCGAATTTTACGGAAAAAAAGTAACTTTACCGGTGCTTGGCGAAGGCAGGTCGGTTGTGCAGGTCAGTATTCTGGATCTGAATCAGTCCGTTGTAGCCACCTACAGCTACAACTGGCTGGTAGACACCACACCGCTGTCTGTTAATGCCCTCACAGGCAACGCCGCCTATGGATCAACTGCGGGTAGCGTCTGGAAAATGGGGCTGGAGGCCACGGGGCAGTTTGATTTTACCTCAACCAATGTCACGGACGTAAATGGCATCGAGAAAGGTATGTTTTATGTCTATCGCAGTAACGGCAGTTTGTTCAGTACGACGTGACTGGTCAGAAGATGTATCACACTTACTCAAAAAACTCGGTCAAAGGCGCGGGTATTCCCGACAGCAATCTGGATGAAGATTTCACGGCCAAGGTAGTCATTTATGACAACGCAGGAAACACCCGAACCCTTCCGTTGCAGCTCTTTCGATATGATAACTATCTGGGCGGTCCGAGATCCGCAAAGCTCCGCCAGCGTGGTGCCAGGGGTTTCCGGATATCCGGCCTATTCAGCTGGGATGACCGTTAATGAGAATCCGATTCATCTTGTATATCGCGTGCCAAAGTCCAACTACCGGTCATATGCCGAGGGCGGCCTGCTATTCTATAACCTGTATTCTTCCCCGACCGAGATTGCGACGGACAGCACCTATACCTACGTTGAAATGATCCTGCCCTAGTACGGTGGTATACGGGCTGGAGAATATCCGTATAGCTCTGGCGGATAACCTGACAACACCCCGGATCACCCGTCTTCAGATAACCGGAGGGCCAACGGCAGATAACGTTGAGCTCACGTGGTCACCTGCTGGCACGAACGTTTATGCGCCAGAATATCCAAGGCTGTTCCCCTCATTCGAGCCTTCCGAAAACTATGCGCTTAGCGTGACGGTCTCCGACAGTCAGTCGAACAGCAAAACTTATACCCAGAAATTCAGCTACCTCCCGAATAACCTAGTGCAGTTGCATAACCTGCGAACCTTATCCGTCAGTTCAGCACTCAAAACGTCGTTAAATGAGCCTCTTGCTTATCTGTCAACCAACGTGTTGCGTAAGTCCAACGGTGAGATTGCAAAAGACGTCCAGAGTGCGACGCTAACGGTACGTAAAGACGCTGCCTTCGGTATTAAGTTCAACGGCGTGCAGGCCGCGCTTGGTGAATCTGTAGAGGTGAAAATTGATATGGGGCTCGGTGATAACCTTTTAGTACCTATATACCCTGCTGAAAACGGCAAAGTGGGTACATCCGAGTTCATGATCCAGATCGATGAGCTGAAGTAATGAGAATGGGCCGTCGGTAGTACTGGCGGCTTAACGAAAGTAACTTTTTCTGTAAGGGTTGAAGTGTGCTTCTGATGTTTTTAGAACGGATCGGAATTTACTCACATTTTGATCGTGATGATTCAATACGTGACAGAGCATAGTTATCAACAGGATAGAATAATAATAAAGATCAATAGAGGATCAATAGCAGATCAAAAAGGAATAACGATCCTCGCAGCCCAGTGATATCGGGCCTCTCAGCGGATCAGCATCCACTGTACAGGGGGAGAAATACACTATGTCGGGTAATCCATCCACTGTACCGGGCGCATAATCCACTATACCGGGTAGATTCGATACACTATAGCGGGTAGGATGTAGATCTTATGCACAAAACGGATCTCCCAATATGTCAAGTAATAACAACAAGTTATCTCTCGTCATTGAAGAGTCCCTAAAAGATTCAGGGGAAGTTATACAACTCTTTCCCACATTAAAACAGACCATTCAACCGAAAGTTTTACTCCGCCTAGGTGTGTTTGTGCCGACTTTGAAATCTACGGACAAGGGGGGGAGGAAGAGCCATCATATCGATGCCACTGAGCCGCTATCAAGGTTATCTATTGTAGAGGGTGAAGGTTACAGCCAGATCCAAATCTACGGGCCGCGTCTCGATATGGATACCGATTTCAAATCATGGTGTGGGATCGTTTATGCGTTGTCTAACCGGCCGCTTGATTCAGAAGGTCAGCTGGAGCTGAATTTTCCGGAGTTTGCAAAATTTTGTGGGTTTGATACCAAGCGCATTGATAAACAACTGAAAGAGCGCTTTGATGCTTCGCTGACGCGTATAGCCCGGACCAACATTTCATTTATTAAGAAAATACCCGGTACAGATGATCAGATAACGATAAACATGCACCTGGTGGAATCGACGTATTACGACAGTTCCACGGGAAAAATCATCATCAAGCCAAATTCGAAGCTCAATACGCTGTATCGCGTCGACGGTAAAACCCGACTCTACCTGAAGACATTGCAAAAACTGGCCCGTAAGGAGTCCGCACAGGCCCTGTACCTGTATCTGGCTGAGCTGCCGAGCACCTTTTACCGCATCGGATTCGATCGGCTTCGTGGACGACTCCAACTGTCATCACACCTCGGTAACCAGAATGCCACGGTTAAAAAGGCGCTGGGCCAGCTTAAAGAGATCGGTTTTCTGGAATACTCCATAGACAAAGAAAACGGCGATTACGTACTGAATATTCTAAAGAGAAACATGAAGCCATGACCGATGCCGGATAATGCACCTGCCTGCCGCGTGGGTGGCTGCGTTACCCGGTATAGTGGACATTCTTCTCCTTTCCACTCTGCTTTACCCGGTACAATGGATCTCCACTACACCGGGTAGTGTCAGGCCTAAAATTACGATGCAGCCCCTCCTCTTCAGCCTTACACTGAATATTTAGTGTGTTTTTTCACCAAAAATGTGATCTATACCCGGTACAGTGGAGTCACAGAAATGTGATCCGTACCCGGTATAGTGGATGAGAACTACTGCTAATCGGTTACCGGGAATGTGGTGGTACTGGGTGGAAAGGTTTACCCGGTATAGTGGATCGTGGCAGTGTCATCTTTCCGGATAGCATGACGTCACGGTTAGGAAACCGTACCCGGTATAGTGGATAGCGAATGGTGTACAACCCTGTTAACGTGATGATGCTGAAGTGAAAGTTTAACCCGGTTTAGTGGAGCGACTTAAAGCGCGTACCAGTAGCTGATGGGGGAGCAGCACCCGGTACAGTGGAGGGGCGGATATCGTCGTAAAGGTCTTAACTAAAAGATGACCATTCAGTCGCAGCATTAAAGAAATATATCATCGAGTCTCAGGGGTTTTAAGCCGGTAGACACCCTTCCACCAGGAGTCGAAAGACAAGCTATCATCGCAGCGCATAAATATGCCGTTATGCTTGGTGACAACGCTAAGATAGCCTTTATTTTTCCCGCAGATCTTCTCAAAAGACTCTGTTGCTTTAATAAAATTTTCACCATCCGTGATGGCCGGAGAATCCAGTTCCTTCGCCAGCCATGCCGGATAGCTGTCCGCATTAACCCATACAAGACGTTCAACAACTGAAAAGAAGACGCCGACAAGGCCAATCGTCCAAAGCGTAATAACTAGTAAACGCAAAATTCGTAAGGCTATAAATTTTGAGTGCTGTAGAGGCGAAACGATAAAAGGCAGTGAGATCATGACTGTGAGTGAGACTGTTGCCGCCAGCAAGGTGTATAACAATGACCATGATTTAACATAGGCGGAAAAAGCGATCATTAAACAAATCAGAATGATGAGCGGTGCATTGCTTTTCATCATGCCCGTGCTAATTTTCATTCTTTTGGGGCTCCATTTTGTACGAGTTTTGAGAGACTGCGTTTGTAATCATCCGCTGCCTTAGAAAAGTTACCGTCATTCTGTACCGGCGTAAAGCGAATGCCAAAAAACGCCTCAATGACGGAGGAAAGCGTCACTATCGGTCCTGACGAGGCATGGGCTTTTCGCTCCCGAGCCTCACGCTCCGCAAAGTGGATCACCGGTCCCCTAGAAAATGAGAGTGAGTCATGGGAAGACCAGTCTGTTTATAGCCACAGTAGTTAAACGCACCCCGCCAGTCCGTCGCTGTTTGACATCATGGCCGCGAATTAGGTTAACGTCGCCCGGTATAGTGTAATCCCAGGCTGAACCTGTGTTTGCAGCTGGTGGCCCTGCATCCATCACCATGACAGGCGCTGGCCGCAGGAATCGCGTGCCGGATGAAGGGTATCCACTATACCGGGTGAATGATATGTTGATCCACGCTGACGGGTAGTTTTATGAGCAAACCCGCAGCGAGTGGCAGGCCTGTGTCATTCGCAGTTTTACTGATGGGACGGAAGGTTATCCACAAAAACGGTGAATAACCCTGTGACCGGAATCTGGATAATCATCATTGCGGCGACAACAACAGAAAGAAGTGGCCCGGACTTGGCCACCCTACCCTGCTTTTACTTCAGTTCCTCTATATTCAGCATAAATTCAGAAGTTCCAACGACGCCGGAAGTCGAAGGAAAAATAGGGAAGCTGCGGCTGTCACCCAGACCCAGATCCAACTGAACATTTTTGCTCTCCCCAGGAGCTGCGGAAACCCCATTCACCGTGACGCCGAAGGCTGCATCCTTACGCACCGTCAGTATCGCGTCCTGTTTCCCGGTTGCGATAGACCCGTCCTTCTTACGCAGCTGGCTGGCATAAAGAACCGCCAGCGGTGTGTCATCGGACGTTTTCAGCGCGGTACTAACGGAGATGGTCTTAAGGTTTTCCAGACGAACCAGGTTGTTCGGCAAGTAACTAAATTCGACGGCGCTTTCTTTAACGTTGTTCATCTCGTCTTTGGCCTGCACGGTAAGCGTGTAAGTTTCGCCGTCGTTAAGTGAAGGAAAGATCTTCGGGTAATTCGGGGCATAAAGATTATTTCCGAGGTTTACCCACGACAACTCAACAGCATCAGATACCGGGCCACCGCGAAGCGTCATTCGCGTTAAAGAGGGCTTGGTCAGGGTATCTGCGAGCTGAATACGAATGTTCTCCAGTCCATACACCGTTACACTGCTGGTGATAGGTTTGGTTTCGTAGCTGATACTGATGGACGGCGGCGTGTTATCGACCGTCACAGTCTTATAGTCCAGACTACCCGTATTGTTGAACGAATCCTGGGCGTTGAGCTGCACGTTATAGCTGCCCTCCGGGATTAGTTTCAGGTTGAACTCGTATGTATAATTCCCGGTTGCTGTGTTACGCCCCGTTAGTGTTCCGGTCACATTGATATCCGCGTTATTGCGGGATTTGTCGGACAGCCACACCCGGCTCAGTTTAACGGTATCGAAATACGATCCGTCTCCCGGCTGGTTGATGTAAACCTGAAGGATGTTGGTCGTATCATTGTAGTCATAGCCAGTGACCGAAGGCCCCAGCGTATGCCAGACGACGTTTTCCCAGATAGGCATGAAGAAGGTGGATTCTGTTGTGGAACGTACCTCATAACCACTATGCAGATAGCCGGTGGTGCCGTTTGTAATCGCCTGTGTCAGGGCGACGGTACACGACGTTGACCCGGCAGGGATGTTGCAGGTGGCACCGCCAGTAATTTTTTGGTCGTAGGGCCTTGCCTGCACATTGAAACGGATCTGGGTCAGGTTCACCGGCATATCTGAAGCCTTGAAGTATTTCCAATTGACGCTGTTAAACCAGGTACCATCGGACATCTGTCGCTCAATCGCCGGACTCCCCCATGCAGGACTTTTTACCGAAGCCGGGTCCCAGTTCAGCCAGGAGGCGTATTGAGTCAGATCGCCTCCGGACCATTGGTACGTGTTCACTGGGCGATAGTAGTTTATATCCAGAGCGCCCTGGGGAAGCTTCACCTCGACGTACACATAGGTCGTGTCTTCTGAAATAACCTTAGCACCGCCATAATTGTTAAGAATGGTGATGCCGCCGTTACGGTATGGCTTCCAGTTGGTTCGGGGGATACGGATGACCATACGGTATGGGTTTTCGAGTACAGATAGCCCCCGAACAAACGGGACGTACCCTGAAGAGATCCCCGGGACCACACTCGTACTGACGCGTGAGTCATGAACCGCAAAGGGGGTGTATTCACCTATCTGGTCATCAAATAAAAAGCGCTGCGGCGGAATATTCAGCGTGTTTCCGGCTTTATCTGTGATGATAAAATTGAAGGTAAATTCTTCATTGAGATCGCTGGTGGGCATACCGGGTTGAGTGACCGAGTCCTTGATCCAGGGGTAAAAGGCACGTTTTGCCGCCGTATCGTAACTGAGTGTATTGTCGGACACGACTGTGCCATTTCCGCGCTTGATGACCAGACGGATCTTGTCTATGCCATTCGCATCATCAACTCCATCAGCAAAGATGGAAAACTGGCCAGATCCTCCGCGCCCAAGCCCCCAAACTGGGCCACTCAGGACCATTTCATAGCCTGCGTTCTGGCTCGGGTAGATGCTGGTATACTTTGGCGCTGTAGTGTCGATTGTGAAATGATACGTTGAAGAGCTGACGACAGCCTGCTGGAGATCCAGAGTATCGTTGATGACGGTGAAGGCCCCTTCACCGAGTGCGGGTAACGCCAAGTCCTTTCCGTAATATTCCGTGCCGTCTGCGGCAACAATGCGATCTGCGACGCTTATCTTTCCTGTCACTGCGGAATACATGACCTTTTTGTCACTGTCCCTGGTCACACTCACTCGTTCGTATCGGTCAAGGCCGGAGATCAGATTCAGGGTCATTGTGCTTGCCGGATTAAGGTAGCTCTGCGTGGCAGGCTTAAGCGTCTTTGCCAGCTGATTGGTGTCAGTATACGAATAGCTGAAAATCTGAGCCGCCGCCGGATAAACTGAAGCTATGGCCGTGGCAATGATACAGCCTGTCAGAATTTTACGCATGTGATACTCCCGGGATGTATTTGCCCCTATTTTACGAAATCTTTTCACCTGGGCTTGCTGGTTAGCCGGGGTATTTCACGGCATAAAACTTTTAAATGTTGCCGTGATAGCAATGTTGTCGGGTCAGAACAAAACGAAAGTTAAGGCAACTTCAACAGGGCTGATTACGGTGGAAGAAAAGTAACTTTTCTCTTGAGAAGAAATAGGAAAAGCAGAAATTAGGACGATTAAATGAGGTGAAATGTCAGCAACAGGCGATGATTGTCCATCATCGTAAGGGAGGGTACAGGGTGCCGCTGCCTTACTGGCATCATGTTGATGTCCAGCTCTTCATACCCGTTTGTACCTTAGCCGGAACTGTTGTTCAGTACAGGTAAAAGTTGTAATAACTCCCCGCTCACTGCCGGGGAGTCATTTTAAATCAGCACGGCGCCATCAGAATAGATTAGCTTTCAAACCAGGGCGAATCGGCAGAGTTCGCAGATTCTTCACTTTGCTGTGACTCTCCCAGAAATTGCACTTCACGTACTGGTTTACTTTTCCCCAGGCTCCGCTGGAAATCATCCATCACAAACTCAATATCATCACGGTCCTCAGGCAAGACAGGCGAACTTTTGGACATAGTCTTTCCTTCAGTTAAAAGCGTTCTGCATACAGAACGCGGACGGAGACGGCAGTGTTGTCAAACTCATTATCGAAGGTATCCATCCACTCGGTCCTGAACCCCTCGCCCAGCAGGTTATCGATCCCCTGAAGGGACAGAGGCAGGACGGCAGCTAAACGCCCGCCGGGAACCAGATGAGACGCAGCGGCCAGCAGATGCAGCTTAGCCCGGTTGTCAGCAAAAGGAGGGTTCATCACCACGCAATCAAATTTCTGAATCTGATTCGCCGCCGACCAGGCCAGAAAATCGGCTTCCGTGGTCTCGTAACCTTTAGCCCGGGAGACCAGACAATTCAGTGTATCCAGTTCGATGCCGGTTACGTTGACACTTTTCGGGAAACATTGAAGCAAATCCCCGTGCCCAATATTGGGCTCCAGCAGCCGTTCCCCCTCCCCGGCCGCAATAATGGATGCGACGTATTCACTGAGTCGCGCCGACGACGGATAAAACTGGTGGGATTTAATATCAGGCATGGCGCCCATATGTCCGATGAAGCGCATCACTTCGGTCGGGTCATAATCAAACGTCACATGGTAGCTTGTCACTCGGGCACCGAGAAATCGCAGAACATCCGCGTTCACCTGCCGCGTTTTATCAGCGTTCTCACCGGCATAGCCGAGCGATGTCCAGCTGGACCATTCCTTTTCATTCTGGGTAAAATCCAGCTCTGCAAGCTGCATCCGTGAATGAAAATCGATGCAGCGTTTCAGTGCCGGGAACTCCTGCAACGTCGCTTTGGTATGGGCCACGCGTTCAGCAGGCAGAGCCAGAGGGACGATGGCAGCAAGAATGTTGTTAAGCCGTTCGGCGATATCAGGATGCACATCAATGTGCATCGATCCGTTTTTGTAGACCCGAAAACGAATACTGTTGCCATCCAGGCTGATCCAGTTTCTGAATCCAACATGACCAACCATATTCTCAACCATTTTTTTCGTGTCATAGACCGGTTTAACTGTTTCGCCCCGGAAATAAGAACAGATCACCCGCAACTCCGAAAGTGGCATGAGGCCGGATTCTTTAAACTCAACCTTCAGTTTTACCCATTTGTCTTTCACGCCTTCACATACGCCGGAGGTGATCATGCGAGTAGAGAAGCCAAATGCTTTATTGGTTTTGTGTTGACGGCTTAATGACTGAAAGACGGCATAGACACGATCTTTAATGAACTGATGCCGGTCATTGAGCAACGCGACAACCGTGGTAACAACAGCATCGAGTGTAAAATCAGGGATCTCCTGAGGAGGAAGGTGGTAACGGTCAGCAGTAAACTGCTTATCCCATTCTTTCTTCTTTTCGTCAGACATCACAGACAGTACATCGGTCAGGGCCATGACCCTCTTCCAGTATTCTGAACGCAGCGCGTTTTCTGCGTAGCTGGCATCCGCTTCTGAAATGAGATGATTGTATCCGGAGAGGTATGAATAGAGCTTCTGATTCCCGCATTTCAGGAACTGAGCGGACATGGACCTCAGTAAGCTAAGCTCATCGTTATATGATTCGACCTGCCTGTTAATGACATCGAGCTCTTCCCGCATTTCGGGCAGGAAGTTATCGTCGTTAATAAGGAGGCCAGTATGAGGCATATAAGCAACCAGAGAACTCCCAGGGGCACCCATTGGCAGGGAATCAGATTCAACAGCAGACATAGCACCAGTCCTTTTTGAAGGGTTTATCTGATACCAGGATAACAACCTTGAACAAAAAGCTAATAGGTTGGCTGACATGAAAATGGAGAAATTAACACTGCGGAAAGTCAGAAAGACAGATGTGGTTTTAATCAGAAGAAACGGGCCGGAGACAGGACAAAAAAACCCCTACATAGTAGGGGCAACGGGGGGAGAGCCTGGGTGGCTCGCTCTAAAATATCGTACTTCTTATTGTAGTCTTCTCACACTCTGAAATAATTCATTTAAGCCTGTGCTGGGGGTGTTTCGGATTGCGGTTCTCCGCCATTTTTATCGTTTTTCTTGGTTTTGTAAGTCACTTTTTCCCCTTTCAATCGGGCTTGCCGATTTTCGGCCCGGCGAAGCTGCTTGTTTTCTGATTCCGTAATCTCACTTTGCAGGTTCTTGAGCATCTCCAGCATGCTCCGGTTCAGCGTAAAGGTAATTTCTTCATCTTCGCTGGAGTCGGTCACCTCCGGCAACTCGATATCACCGAGTTTCTGCAATAGACTCGTCGTAATGAGTTTGACCCCTTCGACGGCTTTTGTAGCGAGAACTGGTGGAACACGTGCGGGTTTAAAATCGGAAGGGACAACACGGATCTGCCCGCGTGGCGTTTTCTTAATCTGGATACCGCTTGAATCAGCCTTTTCAAGGTCTGCGATCATCTTTTCGATCCGCGCAACAGCTTCCGTTTCACCGAACTCATCGATAAGGGACAGGACTGCTACATAGGAAATGGCATCGGCATGGATCAGTTTTTTGAGATAGACACAGCAGCCGGTTAAACGAATAAGAGCAGCAATTGTGGTATTACTTTTTCCCTCACGTTCGGCAATACGGTCAAGCGACCATCCACCCAGCGCCTGAAGACGTCGGTAGGATTCACCCAAAGCCACAGGAGAAAGAGCCAAGCCACGGTTTCCGTCAATCGTTGTCAATTCGCAGCTGATCTCATCGGCTTTCATCTCGATGCAAAGAATGGTGAGGTTAGAATGCCCTTCTGCCACAGCCATCAAAGCAGCCTTTAAACGGCAATGTCCCTGGCGAACGTACGGAATGCCGTCTTTGATCAGAACGCGGATAGGGTCTACGTAATCACCCCGGATGTACGCATTCTTGATGTTATTGAGATGATCGGCGACTTCTGGCAACTGGTAATAAGCTTCCCCCATTCCCATCTCACGGGAGTTGAATCCTTCCGTGATTTGAACCACGGTTGGGCTGATAGCCCATGCTTTCTGTTCAGTGACTTCATTACAAAGGTCAGGGTTCGCGTCGCGGAACTGCTTCATACCACTGACGAATCGGCCGGAACCGGTCACTGTTGAAAAAGACACGAGTGGGGATTTAAAGACCCGTGAGTTAGTTTGCTGTTGGGAATCAGTCATCAGATCACTCATAGATACTCCGTTGAATTCTTTTTTGTCATACCTTTCATCTGTGCGTGAATACTACCGGAAAAAAAAATCTCACTTTTTCGTTAAAAAGGTACTTTTTGGGTCTATTCCGAATTGAACGAGGAAAATTGTTCTGGCGATCAGAACAAAAAGAAAAAATAACTCAAATAAAACAGATGGTTATGGTTAATTCGTAAAGGATAAACTTTTTTCTGAGAAGTGAAAAAAAATTAAAAAATGTGTCGAAATGACAATCTCGTTAACAAAAGCCACGTTTTTTCCTGCTCATACCTTATTGGTAGCAATCCGCCTTTCGGTACCATAAGTGTGGCATACCGATAAAGCTGAACGGAGAAGACTCGTTGCGAAAACATACACCAATCATCAAATGGGCGGGGGGTAAAACCAAACTGATGCCGTTCCTCAGTAAGCACTTCCCACATGATAAGAGCCGACGCTGGGTTGAACCGTTTATCGGCGGTGGCGCCGTGTTTCTGAACATGTTTGCCACCGAGGCTCTCCTGGCAGACAGCAACCCGGACCTAATCAATCTGTACCGCAACATACAGCGAAATAAACCGGCATTCATCAGAGAAGTGCAGCTGCTGGCGGAAAGGCATTTTGAAGAAGAGGATTACTACGTGCTGCGTAATACCTTTAACAGCACCAGTTTTGATGATGCCCCGCTACAACGAGCAGCCATTTTCTACGCGATGAATCGACTCGGATATAACGGTCTGTGTCGTTACAACCTGAAGCGAAAGTTCTCAGTTCCATGGGGAAAGCGATACCAGTTCAGTCTGGATATCCAGAAGGTTGATTACCTCTCATTCAGGCTTTCGAGCGTTGAATTGAAAACCGCAGATTTTGGTCAGACGCTGGAGTTTGCAGGTGGTGGTGACCAAATATATTGCGATCCGCCATATGACAAAATCAGTAAAACCAGCTTTGTAAGCTATGATGGTATACCGTTCGATAAGAGCGCACATGTTAAACTGGCGGATATGCTGGTGGATGCTAATCGTAAAGGGGCCTCAGTGGCCATATCCAACAGCATGACTCCCTTTACGCTGGAGCTCTATGAAGAACGCGGTTTTGATATTCATACTCACAACGCTTATCGGTCTGTCGGCAGTCAATCAAAGTCGCGTAAGAAGGAAATAGAAATTCTGGCCGTCCTTCGTTGAGCGGCGATCAGTAGTTAGTCGATCGGGCTTATCCATTCCTCGAAGCTCAGCACTTCGGAATGGTCACGGCTGGCATAGGGAATAAACTGAAGCTCTTCAATTGATCGCTCCCCTCTCTTACCTTCGCATATAAACGATATGAACCCCTGATCTGCAAGTTGGGTAAGGACATTCATGATTCGTACGTTCACTGTATGCAACTGAAGATCATTCACGATATCGGTAATTTTGTGTGAATGGCGCCGGGACTTTCGCAAATAATCAAAGATGACAAACTGGGCATTCCGTCGCTTCAATAATTTTTCCGTCATAAATTCCTGAATTAATCCCCCCAGCAACATCAGGAACGGACGAAGTACCCCAGGGAACGTTAACGTATAAGACTGCGATGTTTTGACCAGAGTGAAGGACGTCAGGAAGCTGAAGTTTAGTCGCTTCTTTGAATACGGGACATAAACAGCCAATGTCGTAGACAAGTAAGTAAGCAATTCTTCCAGATGAGCGCGTGTGATCATGACCGTCTTATCGCTATTACGAAGACCGTGATAATCAATAAATGCCACTCTGGCACGACTCAGCCACTCGTGAATGCTTATGGATACAGTGAACGGTGCGTTTTCATCGGCAGAAATGACGCCGTGCTCAGCGAGTTGGTTATGGATAAGCATAGACAGCTGGTAAAATGGAAAACGGCAGGATGGATGACACTGTAGGCCAGTTAGCGTTAGCTTTGCATTATCCAAGTCATCGAGCGGAAAAGTAACTTTTCGGGAAATAATTTTTGCTGACGTTCTTGCTGACTTGCGGATGAACCCAAGTCCAAGATCATTTTGCATATATCACTCCGTTTTAACAAAATCTCCTTAACCTATATGTTAAGAAGAGACAAAAAATTAAAAAATATAATTAATAAGATTATCATTTTTAATTTAAAAGATTAGTTAATAACGGGTGTTGAATTTAAAATAAATCGGCTTATTTTCGGAGTGTAAAACCGGGTAAAAACCCGATGCGTGAGCAACAGATTTGACGTGAGTGAGTCGGCACGACAGTGCAGAAAGCCGGTGGCTAATGTAAAAACGGCCTGTATTTGGGAGTTCCGGTCACTAGACACCAGGCTATGCTGTTAATTTAAACACAGTCAGTAATGCGTAGGGCACTGAGTCAAAGTAGTGGATCTTTCTCACTTTTCCCGAAAGATGATAGCTATGCCCCAATAAAACGTGATCCTGAACATTACCAGTCAACGCGAATCCATCATTCTGCTTTTTGCCTGTAAAAGTAAAAAAATAGCTATGAGAACCTTTTGAAAACGCAGCTCGCACTTCTGTAAAAATAATGGGTATACGGATTTAATGGTTGATGGGGCACCTTTACCCCACCAACCTGATACCATTATCAGATGGTTGATAGATCGACCCCGTAGTTGAGTTCCTCTGCGAAGTCCGGCAGTCCGTAACCGATGGTTTTCTTGTAGAACGGAGAGACCTTCGCGGTCGGGGCCTTCTTCTTGTGCTTCGTGGTGTAGAGCATTCGTGCCCGCATCACCTCGAAGGAGTAACCACGTCCTTCACGGTTCTTGTCCTTGGCCAGTCGGTTGATGGACTCCGTGTAAGCGTTGGTGACGGGCATGTCCGTCTCGAAGTAGGTCATGATCTCTTCGCGCCAGTTGCCTACAGCCCTGACCAGATCGCTCCAGACTTCCTTCTGGCCCTTCGGGATGGTGGCTATCCACTCGTCCAGGGCGGCTTCTGCCTGGGGCCGTGTGGTAGCGTCCCAGATGCCGTAGAAACGTTCCTTGTGCTCGTAGGCGGCCAGCAGTTGTGGGAATGCGCCGGTCCAGGTCTCCATGATGAGGCGTTCCCGGTTTGAGACTTCGTGAGCGCGTTTCAGCAGGATTTTCCGGTCACCCTTGAGGGTTCGGCTCTGGGAGGGCATCAGCTCCTTCCTGAGGCCCTTGCGCACCTTCTCCAGGGCATCGTTGGCCATGCGCACCACATGGAACTTATCGACCACGATGCGGGCCTGTGGCAGCACCGCCTTGACCGCTGCTCGGTAGGGATTCCACATGTCCATGCTGACGATCTTGACCTTCTGCCGGTCTTTCATCTTCATCAGGTAGTTGGTCATCACGTCCTGACGGCGGGTGGCCAGCAGGTCGAGCAGGGTCCTCTCCTCGATGTTGGTCAGGATGCAGCGGTAGCGCTTGTTCAGGTACAACTCGTCAATGCCGAGAATGCGGGGCGTCTCGAAGCGGTGCCAGCGCCCCAGGAATTCGGCGCGGGCGTTGAAAATGTCGCGTACCGTCTTCTCGTCCAGGCCCGCAATATTATCAAGAGTAAACTATTAAAAATCCATTAAAATCAATACTTTCACTTTGAGAACATGTATTTAAAGTAAATAACAATTAAAGCCTGTATCTTAGTTATCACTTGAGATACAGGCTTTTTATTTATTCGTTCATATAATTAAACAGTTTGCCTAAAAAATCATCGCTAATGGTTAATTGATACTGTTTTTCAACGAGATTTCGAAGTTCCATAACGAGAAGCAAAGAGTTCTTATAGGCTTCATATAGTTCTAATTCATTTAATCGGGCAGTAGTCTTTTTAAACTTTTCATAGTTTTCAGGTCTAATTTCTTTTTCAAGATTCTTTGTCATATTAAACCAATTATCGGCATTTTCTTCCGCAATTCGAATGAGTTGTAGTATATTTTTTTGTAATTGAGATAAAAGTTCCAGTGAACGTGCATTTTCCCCTCTTTTAAGAACATTAATCCCCATTAACCATAGGTTGGAAAAATTATTCAATAAAAAATTTACGTTTTCTTCTGTAAGTCTATTTGGTCCCGGACCTTCCAACTCTGATAAATACAATTCTAGTTGTCCTGTTTCATCATAAATAAACATTGCTTTTGTGTCAGGAATGTAGCCTGATTCTTTGAATGAAGGAATAATATTCATTTCGTTTTCGGAAAGGAAATGAAATTCACCACGTATTAGATTTTCAAAAATTACTACTTCCGTACCGTACTCATTTTGATAGAGTAAAGTGTAGGAAGCGACTTCATTTAGCCATTTTGCTGAATCAAAGGTGGAAATTGTATCATCTTTTAGAAAAACGTAATATTCTATATCAGAGTATTGATCTCCCTCTCCTTTTGTAAAAGAGCCATACATCATACAAGCAGATATTCGTTCATCTGACTGGACAAGTTCCTTAACCCTTGCCATTAGTTCCTTTTGTTTTAACAATTCGATTCCTTCTTTCTTTATTTTGATTCAGGGAGAAATAAAAAATCCTCCCACCTCTCTTTAACCACTTTAACTACTATAAATTATAGACCTTGTTAATTTTTATTTAAAGTAAAAACCTCCCTAATATCCCCCTCCTAAACTACTTTAACTACTATTATTCATTATACTATGGATAAGTGGTATCAGCCACGTAGGCGTAGGGGTGATTGAAGGCTTCCTTCTCCACGTACTCATGCAACCGCAGCGTCATGCGGAAGCCGTCCACCATCTCCGGTAGCTGGGGCCTGAAGGTGGTCTTGCAGGCCCGGCAGGTGTACCGGCGACGAACTACCCAGAGGGTGACCCGCTTGCCGTGGATGGGCAGGTCACGATAGGGAACATCACGCTTGCCGAACCGCACGAACTCACCCTGCACGCAGCACCCCTCGCAGGCTACTGGTGTAGGTGCTTCAAGCCGAAAATGTATGTCTTCATTCTGCTCATCAGAATCCACCAACTGGTAACCAGGAAGGCTTAACGAATTAATCATCTCCCGCCTTGATCAGAAAAACAGGTAGGTGGCGTAACCGGCAATCATCGCCATAGCAAAAATGACTGCTAAAAACGCCGCTAAAAGCTTCAGCGTGAACAAAGAGCGCAACAGAATGAGCTCAGTCAGGCTGGCTCCGGCACTGCCGATGATCAACGCAAGCACCGTCCCGGCACCCACGCCTTTGGCCATCAGAGCCGCTGCCAGAGGTATGACGGCTTCAGCGCGAATATACAACGGCACGCCGATGACAGCGGCAACTGGAATGGCAAAGGGATTATCTGGGCCTGCATACTGCTCCAATAAGTCAGTGGGCATGAAACCATAGATCACGCTGCCAATCGCAATAGCGATGAGCAGGTAAGGCAACACATCGATAAAGTCCGACTAAGCTTCCCGCCACACACCATTGTACTTCCCTTCTTTCTTAACCGTGACAGTGGGTTGACTGTCACAGCATTCGCTAGACGTAGAGACTGTTGTCTTCCTATCAGCCCCGCAAGAAGCCGTCTTCGGAGTGGTGTCGCAGCTGTTGGTGCCGCAACTCGATGCGGTCGATGTAGCACTGCACGGGCTTGCTGATGAACTACATCCACTGCTCTCTTGTGTCGCCGTCCGGCGCACATAACGCTCGAAGCCAAGCGTGTGAAGCAGCCATCCGGCACCTACCGCGACCACCAAAGCGGCGAGCACATAGATAGCAGTAAGTGTCCATCCAAACGTGGCAACCAGCAGGCCGACGACGATAGGATTCAGCAACGGAGATGTGAAAAGAAACACCATCATCGGCCCAAAACCGGCCCGTGCCTGAATCAACCCTTTCAACATGGGGATAGTCGAGCAACTACAGAAGGGCGTTATAGCTCCTAAACCAGCAGCAAGAAAATAGCCTCGCTTCCCACTGGAAGTCAGTAACGCTTCCACCTTGGATGGTGGGATGTGACGTTGAAGAACTCCGACCAGCAAGCTAATGCCAATGAATAAAACCGATAGCTCGATAGCGAGAAAGGCGAACATGCCTAGAGCGTCTTGGAGTTGAGGTGACATTCAATATTACTCCTATATTTCTAGTTTTATCGAAATGATGTACGCAGCCTACTTGCGTTTATCCGACCTGTCAACTATAATTCTAGAAACATCGAATTATTGGGGCGTGCTATGGATCACGAAAAGGTTGCAGCCAGCTTAGCTGAGCTAGGGAATAGTCACCGACTGTCCGTGTTCCGCTTTCTGGTCAAAGCTGGCCATGATGGGGCTTCGGTCGGAGATATCCAGAAGGGGCTGGGTATTCCTGCTTCGACGCTATCACATCACCTTGCGCGCATGGCCAAGGTAGGGCTGATCCGGCAGGAGAAACATAGCCGCACGATTGTCTGTATACCCGAGTATGGGCACCTAGAGAATTTGATCGGTTTCTTACAAGAGGAATGTTGTGCAGGTGTCCGGATTGCGCATGAACCAGAACCGCTTTGACGCTTGCCCAGCTCTCGCTGTCCTCCCTAGTCAGCATCGCTATGAAGACTCAGGCGAAGGTGGAAACAGAAAATTGGCAGTAGAGTAGGCTGAAGAGGATCAATCAGATAATCCGCTGAGAAAGATTTTCTTCTTTACATCTTTGACATTTTATCAACCAGAAATTCCGGATACCCAAAATAATATCAAAACTAACTACATCACCAATGTTGAAAGAATGTTCAATTGGAAAACCGGCGTTTTCTGAAAAAGCTTTAGAAACAGGCTGGTATGTCGAGTAGAAAGACTCCAACTGACGGACTGTTAAAAAGAGATTGTTGTTTAACTGCTGTGCAATGCTTGCTGCAAACTTAGAATTGTCAGCTTGCAGCAATGCTAACTGCTCGCTGTGCCTACGTTTCCAGGCTTCAAGATCGGGATTGCAGCGAAGTTCCGGGATAGTTTCAAGGAATTCAATGCACTCTTTCAGTACCAGCTTTTCCTCTGTGGCTGGAGACGTTTTGGAGCCATTGCATGTCACACAGACGGCGTTCGCAATCTTTCCAGTCCCTCCGCATTCAAAACACTCACGGGTGATAACGGCGTAATAGTGTCCATCTTTACCGTAGATAGGCTTTACGGATGATGGCAGTAAATAACCATCCTGAGTAAAAAAAAGAGAATGTTTCATTTTTTAAGGTTCTCCAGTCGAGCCTCCACGAGCTGTAAAGCGTCAGTTACCTTCTGTACGTATTGATCGTGCCCTTCTTCAAAATGATCAAAACGCTTTCCAGCCTTGATCTCTTCAATGTTGCGATCGAGTGTGCCTTTTGTAATAAGTAGATCGTTATAAGTATTAATTACAGTAAACTGTGCAATCTTGTCCATAAACGGTCCTTAGCATTCTACTCACTTGTTAACAGGTCACGAATTTCATGCAGTTCTGTAACCTTAGATTTTGGAATGATGATAGCAGTATTTTCATCATTCAGAAGGCTTAATAAAAGCTGGAGTTTTGCTTCATCTAGAGTGATCTTTACACTTTCCGTTGTCTTTGTGATGGAAGTGCTGCTGATGTTCGTAAATAAATTGGAATGTTGTCCGTCGAAAATTAATTCGGTGAGTTTATTACTGTCGTTTAGTGCTGGCCGTACAGTATCAATCAGCCCGATAAATTCAGTTTTTAAGCGTTCAGTTTTTTTATGAGAAAGCCGTTTAATACCCAATGAACTGCGAGTGATGGATTTTGTTTTAACTTCCTTAGGAATAACATGAACAGGGAGTGTTTCCGGGTTATCTAGTTTCTCATCGTTTGATGATGTTTGAACGCTTGATGTCTTAGATAAAACAGGTTCTGGTTCAGTTGATGGTACTAAAAGAGAACACGATTCCAAATGTGCAAGGACTTTTGCATGGTCATTGGAATACTTCAACATGATCTCAATCGCGAGTGTTTTTTTAATCAGGTTTAGACTGATTAAACGTTGTAGTTCTAAAGGCATATCAAGGATTTTAAGCTGGTTACGAATAGCAGTGCTAGACCGTTGATAGCGCATAGCAAGGGATTCAACGGTAGAGCCAAGCTTCAGCGCCTCTGCCAGTGCATAAGCTAAGGCTACGGGATTAAGACCGTTATTCCTATTCCCATCAAGGTTCTCCAGGTATTCTTCACTTTTATTCTTATAGTTCATAACAACTACTGAAATGAGCTGAATATCAGCTCCTTCCGCAAGAGCAAGAGATAGTGCTCTGTAACGGCAATGCCCCTGCCTTACAACGTAATTGGAGTCTTTCTTAACAACCTTAATTAAATCGACTCGTCTGCCCTCTTTATAGGCTTGTTTAATAGAAACAATGGTCGATTTTACTGGTTCCTGTTCATAACAAAGTTCACCAATTACCGCTTCACGTGGATTGAATCCAGATTCGATAAAAAGTGCTTTAGGACTGATCTCAATAATCTGATAGTCGCAGTGATTCATATAACCTCCTTTTTATTACATGATACATTAATTGACTCAGTTTCAAATAACCCAAAAGCAAAAAACAATTAATTCGGTGCTTGACTGTAATTTTAGTTATGAAGGAATTAGGCCATTTTAATTTGAAATTTTTAAATCTGAATGGTTTGAAATTAATATATCTTAAAAGCTTCAGATTGATTGATACTTCTTCCGGCTGCATTCCCTACTTGGCTAGAGTCCGAACCTGAACTTTTTAGGTCAGAGTTGGTTAACAGACGGAATTTATCCACGTTTTCCACAAGTTAGATCAATTCTTTAGATCAAGAGAGATCAAGAGAGTACAAAAAAGATCACAGGTGCCGTAAATAACTGATTTTATTATGGAATAAGCATGATCAGGCATTCAGGTGCATGTAAAAAGCATTTGATTGAATAAGAAAAGCATTTACTTGAATTGAAAAGGCATTTAGTTTAATGCGAGAAAAGCATTTGCACGAATAATCTATTCACATCTAAATGTATCAAGGGATAAACCATGGTGGGTAAATTTAAATGAGTGATAACAATGAGGTAACACATCCTTTTGATGTGACCAACACGGAGACAGGGAAGACTTATCAACTGAGTCCAAACTCTTCGAAATCGGTCCAACCCATTGCTTTACTGCGCTTAAGTGTTTTTACCCCGGTGGGAACTAAAGAGAAGCGATACAGAAATTTTGAGGTTGACGCTTCTGATGAGTTGTCGAGCATGGAGCTGGCCCGTTCAGAAGGATACGATGACATTCGGATCACTGGTCTTAAGCTTTCGATGTCAACCGATTTTAAGTGTTGGCTCGGTTGCATAATGGCGTTCAGCAAATATGGTTTCGCTTCCGATAAAATCACATTGTCATTCAATGAGTTTGCAAAAATGTGTGGTATCAGTTCTACAAACATAAACAAGCGAACTCGCTCACGATTTCAGGAGGCGCTAGCAAACCTAGCTTCCGTTGTGATTTCTTTCCGTGATTCAAAAACTGAACGTTTTACTGTCACGCACCTTGTGCAGAAAGCAGTGATTGATCCTAAGAAGGACACCGTAGAGTTGGTGGGCGATCCCTCAATGTGGGAGCTTTACCGGTATGATCATAAAACCTTACTTAGTTTGCAGGTGCTTTCGGTTCTCGCTAAAAAAGAGGCAGCACAAAGCCTGTACATATATTTTGAGGCGATGCCTGCCGGTACGCTATTCGTAAGCATGAAGCGTTTGCGTGAGCGACTTCTGTTGACGACTCCTGTACGAACTCAAAACCAGATCATCAGGAAGGCGATGCTGGAGTTAAAATCAATAGGATATCTTGAATATCAAGAGGTTAAGAAAGGTAGAGATATCCAGTTCCAGATTTTTAAAAGAAGTCCAAAACTTGCTCTGGCAAAACACAGTTGATGCTCCGGGTATAGTACGCACAAAAGTTACTTTGGATGTAATGAGGAGTATGGGCATTCATCCAAATGCTTTTTAATGTTTCTCCGGATTTGAACACCCTTCCCTGTTTCCAAACTTCCTATCATTTCTGATACCCGGGTTCTTCTGGTATTCGTTCGAATGCTTTTCAGAAAAAATCATGCTTGCTAGTTGAGACAACGTAACCTATTCATTTTGCTAGTTTAATAAGACTCATTCATACATATGCCTTTAACTACACTACCCTCCATCGTGTTGTATTGGGCTTTAAACGCAAATCCCTATACTCCTTGTGCCACTCGGCGTATTTACAGTTCCTTAACGCCTGCAAACGACTGGGATATGAGCCTGGTCGACGGCATTTTATGAATATGCAGGCCAATGAAGGACCTAGAGAAATAACATAACATTCTGATAATAAATGAAAATTACTCAAATTGGATATCAAGGAGATGAAAAGCATTTGTTTCAATGGAGAGCAAAAAAGTGCCTTTTGTATAAAAGCATTTGCTCCAATGGCGGCAGAAAAGTGCCTTTTGTATAAAAGCATTTGCTTCAATGGCGGCAGAAAAGTGCCTTTTGAAAAAAGCATTTGTATGAATGCTGCGGTGAAAGTTGCTTTTGGTCGGGAAGCAGGGCTCGCAAGGGACAGTGTAAGGTGCCTTTGTTCGAAAAGCATTTGCACGAATAGGAGAATGCAAGTTGCCTTTGGTCGGAAAGCATTTGAATGAATGGGGAAGTGTAAGTTGCCTTTGGTTGGAAAGCATTTGCATGAATGAGTCCCTGATAGGTGTCTTTGTTTGAAAAGCATTTGCATGAATGGATTCAGAAGAAGTGACTTTTACGATAAGCATTTGAATGAATGGGCACCGCAGACGCGCATTCCCCAATCAGCATTTGAATGAATGAGCTCCGCAGTTTTGCTTTCATCGAACAGCATTCGTATGAATGTGCTCCGCAGAGGTGGCTTTCATTGAAAAGCATTTGTATGAATGGGTGATACATAATCCTTGTGGGTGAAAAGCACTCGCATCAATGGGGGAAAAGTGACTTTTGGAATGTCATCCTTACCGTGTCCTTTGTTAAATATCTGGCTGGATGAATGCCATAAAAATGGTAAAGGGGCAGACGATGCCCCTCTTCCCTATTTGGCATGTTAATTAAACGCACCTTCTTTAATCCGATTACATGCGGGATTCTTTTCTGACATTCGATGGCTAAAAAAACACCAAGCGCAATTAAGTCAAAAAAAAGGTGGTTAACAGAAAAATGAAAGAAAAATAAAAAGTATTATGCCAATGCGTTTTCGTGAATTTAAATCAACACGGAGTAATTATGGAACTGACATTGAATACTAACGTTGAAAGAGGAAAAACTAACGCTTTTGCATTTTTGAAGTCCAAACATGCAAAAGTGCCTTTGTTTATTCTCTTGGTTTTAGCAAATTGCAGTTTTGCGTACGCGGGTTCCGATGATGGAGCCTTCGGCGATATCTGGGCCTACATGAGCGAAGCCTTGACTGGTGCGCCGGGTAAAATCATCGCGTGCGGCATGTTGTTCTCGGTGGCTTATTTCGGCGTTGTAAAACCTAACCTTGGTTTGGCGCTGGTATCAGCATTAATGATGCTGGTTATGGCAAACGGTGAAAAAATTATCAGCTCGTTCCTGGATGCTGGTATTCCTCTGTGATTTGTTAGAACAATAACAATGAGGGGGATATTCCCCCTCTCTGGAGTTTTTATGACAAGCCAGTACGAGATACCGCCACATACATATCGCTTTCCATACAGAATAAATATGCCGTTACTAATTCTATTCTGGGATGCAAAGCAATTGGGTATAACATTCGTGACTATCGCGAGCGGTAATATTTTTGATTTCTTTATAACTTCGGTAGTTGTGGCGGTGGTGTTCTGGTTTGCATATAAGAAAGCAGCAGAGGAAGGGATTAGAGGAAAACTAAAACACAAACTGTGGTGGTACGGCTTTTTTCCTGGAAAATCGGTGTTTAGTAGTCGTTACTTTACCGATCCATTTATCAGAAACCTCTATTCTTGATGGAGCTAAGAATGAAACTTCTCAGCAGGTTAAAAATTCCATTCATTAAAAATTCCAGTAATGGCGATTTTGATAACAAGGATGAGACTTCGCAAAAAGGAGGTGAAGAAGTAAAAGGAAGTTTTCTGGATTCAAAAGCACGCTTTAGTAAAGAAATTGAAGGTTCTGAAATTGGAATTACATATAGTGCATTGATTAAACGCGACGAAAAACTCCTACGTGTGAATACAGTTGCAATGATCATTATTGGGGTTCTGGTTGTAAAAAATCAATTTCTCACTGATCCTGTGACTATAGTGCTACCGCCAAATATGACGGAAGAAGTCAAAGTTGTTGGAAATAAAGCCTCAGAATCATATAAAACGCAGTGGGCCTTATTCTTTAGTACTTTGATTGGAAACATAAACCCAACAAACATCGGTTTTGTTACAACAACTATATTGGATGCGCTTTCTCCGGATTTACAGGCAAAGACCCGGGAATCACTACAGCAGCAAACCAATATAATGCAGGCTCGTGGTGTAGAGCAGTCATTTAAGCCGATCGATATGTATTACGACACCAAAAATGACATGGTCTATGTCTGGGGAACAAAGTCAACTCGTTTGATTAATGTTCCGGACAAAACTGAATCATCCAAATGGACGTTTGAATGGGTCCTGGGAATGAAAAATGGACGACCGCGCATAGCCTATGTGAACCAGTATTCAGGTACACCAAATATTAAGAAAATTACAATCAACGGCAAAGAACAACTGGCAACACTCGATAATCCGCCGCCGTCAATAGGTAACTAATTATGACTTCAAAAAAGGTTTTTCACTGCACCGCGATTACAGCAGTGATTTTGCTGGCAACTTCGAATGTGGTATTTGCTGAAGACTATCAGTTACCGGCGACAGTAAATAATCCGGTAGTTATGCCTGTCGGGGCCGATGAATTTCAGAACGGTGTGAAAAATGCGATAATTAAAGACACTGGCACTACGACTGAGACCGTACAAGCAACAAAACCGACAACTGCTCTGCCAAGTCTTTCACCTGCAAGCAGTGCTTCTCCCGCAGTCAATGAAATAACCGGGGCGTTGTCAAATAACCCTACTCTAGCTGGTTACCAGCAACAGGTTAAATCAGGAAATTTTGATAGTTACGGAAGACCAGCAGGGAAAGAACCTCAACAAAATGCACAAAGTACCGGGTCCCCTTCAAAGGCAGATGAACTTTATGTTGAAGCACGTAATCGCTATAAAGAAGTACAACGAGTAAACGTTCCGCCTGGTGGCAATATTGTACTCCCGGTTTCTCGGGGGCTGCAAAACAGAATTTCGACTTCATTTAAAAATGCATCTGTAAGTACTTCAACGCCAGCTGATGAAGCCAGTATTTTCGTTAATGGCGGGGATGTTTTTATTTCAACAAATACAGATAAGCCTATAGGAATTATGCTTTCAGAAGATTCAGTTCCTGAATCTACTTATAACCTGACACTGGTTCCACTGGATGTACCAGGGGCCATGATTTCAGTAACAACTTCTTTGAGCCCGACAATGCAGGCAAAACGAGAAACTTCTCTTGATAAACAAAATTATGATGAGATGCTGGCACGCTCACAATCAGAAGAGTTGACTCCTTCAGACCCTCGGCAGGATGACCATAAACAGCGGATCATTGATTTGTTGACTCCGGTTGCACTGGGTGAGGTTCCTTCTGGTTTCAGTTTACAAGAAGACCGCTTGTCACGCATACCAAGCTCAGAGCAGTCCCCATGTAATTTCAATATGTACGCCAAGTTAGGTCAAAGACTGGTGGGATCTCGGGAATTGATAGATGTCGTTCTTGTTAAGAATGATAAGCCTTACGGACAGGTAGTGGCTGATCAGCAATGTATAACTGAAGGCGTGGTTGCAAGCGCTCTATTCGATAAAGCATTCCTTCAGCCCGGGGAAGAGACCGAACTTTATATTGTGCGGGATAAATTATTTAAAGAGCGTCAGACTCGTGTTACTACGCGCCCAAGCCTGATTAAAAGATAATATGAGAAAAGCTACTTTTCTTACAGTGATCTCGTTTGGTTTAGTTGTCTTTTTGGGTACCAGTTATTACTACCAAACTAAGTATATCCCGAAAGGCACCGTGAATATATTTCCTGATGTCCACCGACAGGGTGAGATCGTTGATGATGCCTTTGAGAAAAGCACGATTGTTATAAGCGACCCAACGCTTGCGGATAAATTTGTTGGAAGTTCAACCGAGTCTGTCGGTCGGCATGAAGTTAATGTAATAAAAGAATTGGGCACGCAAAATAATGGTTCGAAATTTGTTCATGATGAGTCTGATAAATCAGGTTTGACGGTTGGAGATAAATGGCCCAGGGCTGGTGAACCTTATATCGTGCCTCAGATGACAGAATACGAGCGGAATTTGAAAGTTAAGCGATTCCAGCAACCAAAGAATGGAGTTAATAATGGACATTAAAAAGGCCTGGGAAAATAAAACTGTCAGAATCTCAGTAATTGGTGCTGCATTGATGGTATTGATTGTTGTCATCAGTCAATCAATCTTTACCACACCAGTTAAAAAAGAGAAGAAAACCCAGAAAAAAGATATGCAAACTGGATTCCTTATTGATGATTCACAAATGAACAAGCTGAGTAATGAGGAAAGCCAGAAGACTTATAACGAAATGGTAAGGCAGAACCGTATTGACCAGAACGCTGCCAAGGCTGACCGTGACAAAGCTGAAAAGGCTCAGCAAGAAAACAAAGCACAGATAGCCAGTCTTGCTTCGCAAGTTCAGCAACTCACTACGCAGTTGACTGAAATGCAGACCTCAAGAAATGGTAATCGCAATCTCGATGCAGGCGGACCACGCAACAACGTCAATGAACAAGCCCCAGCAAAGCCATACCAGCTTAATCCAAATGCAGCGGTGAACGGGGTTAGTTCTGGATACGCACCTATATCTCCGACCCGAAACAGTCCAATGCGGACAATAACACAGAGTTCAATTAAGACAAACGGCACTGATGGTGTCATTCAGGTGATGCCGATATCAGAGAACCGGATCAGAGAGGGGCGCGAGGTTGTTGCGGGAAGTGAAAAGGCCCCAACGCGAACTATTCGCGGCGATGGGACTGCACCTGTTGATAGTAAAGCTCGTCATGCGGCCCGTAAGGATGAAATGTTTCTTCCAGCGACGTCAATTATTACTGGGGTGCTAATTACCGGGCTGGAAGCTCCAACGAGTTTGTCCTCTAAAGCAGAACCGATGCCGGTTACCATGCGCATTAAAAAAGACATCATCATGCCTAACAATTACACGATGGATTTGCGTGATTGTAATTTATTGGGTTCTGCTGTGGGGGATCTGGCATCTCAGCGTGCGTACATTAGGGCAACCTCCATATCGTGTGTCAACTCGAAAGGAAAAGCATTCGACGTAATAGTGGAAGCTTATGCGGTTAGTGAAAATGACGGGAAAAATGGCATTCGTGGGAATCTGATAAGCAGAAATGGAAATGCGATTGCAGGTTCTGCGTTTGCAGGAGGGCTGTCAGCATTGGCGGGGAGTCTGAGTCCATCAAAGGTGTCTTCGCTTAATATAGATCCAAACTCTACGGCACAATACCAATCGCCAAACATAGGTGCATTAGGAGCGCTGGCCGGAGCCGGTGCAGCTCAGGGGGGTCTAAACCGTCTTGTGGACTACTATACGTCAATAGCTGAGCAGCAGTGGCCAATTGTAGAAATTAGCCCAGGGCGCCCAATTACTTTTGTTGTTCAAAAAGGGGCGACAATACCTACAAACCTGACAAGCCGCTGAGAATAATTATGGAAAATAACAACGACAATGAATCACCAAAAAAGAGTGAGTCTGCTGATAGCTTAAATATCGACGCGGCTAAACCGGTTGGGGGTATACGTACTACCAAAAAAGTAACTTTAGAGATCGATATCGAGAAAACTCTTAAGTATCTGATGGTCGCAGGCCTGGCAGTTCTTATCGTGATCTATGGATACAAGGGTGGACGTTTTGTATATGACAACTTCAAAGCAATGTCGCAACCGGCCTACCAGATTGCCGTGCTGGATATGCAAACTTTAAGAAAAGTATTTAATAAGCAAAATCCGGTGTTGGATTCGCAGCAATCCAAAACTAACTTTGAAAATTATTTTAAGGCATTAATGAAGGTTTACCGTGAACGTGGCTATTTGGTTATTGATGCATCCTTGGCAGTAACTATTCCAGAGAATGTTGAAATAGTCTCTTATATCGACCTTGGTGGAAGTTTTGGTGAGGTACAATCTCTTCCAGGCGAACCTAAAGAAAGTGAGATTCGATAATTGAAAAAGTTACTTTTGTCTCTGCTGATTTCCATTACCTCAGCGTGCCCGCCGCTTACTCTGGCTGTTGAAAATGTATTAAACAATCGTGATGCCGCTGCGTTAATGGAAAAGGCAAAAGAAGGTGGAGTATCAACGAAACCTTTAGACGGTGTATTGGCGAAAATGAAAAGCTATAAGCCTAAAGATGCTATTTACATCCCTACTGGCGGTCTTTATTTGTTCCAGGATGAACGTTCTCAGTTGATGGCGGTGACCACTGACGGACGGTATACAATCACGGGGGGGAGCGTCATGGACATTCTTCAGAGAAAGTCAGTGTTATCAGTAGAGGATATACGAAAGTCGTTCTTTATTAATTTAGACGACGCCCCTTTCCCTCTTGAAACTGTGGCATCGATACCTTTAGGAAACCCAAAACTCAAACGTCAAGCGGCAATATTTATTACGCTTGATTGTGACGGTTGTCAGGATTTAATAAAGAAATTCTATGATGAACGCGAAAAGTATCGGGTCGATATAGTTTTAATCCCCTCCCCCGGCGAGCCAAAGCAGGAATTGCGTCAATTATGGTGCAGTAAAGAAAAAGGCAAAGTGAATGATCTTGATATCTTGCGTTGGCTTATGGGTAATAAGGCCGATATAGAAAAACGACTCCTGACGAAAGAAGAGGCAGAAGCATGTCCGGCTGAACCGTTAGTCGCGTCATTAATGCTGGCTGGCATTTATAAATTACAGGGAGTCCCCTCAGTTGTAAGACAGGATGGACTCGCTGGTAATGGCATACCGAAAGATTTTGATTACTGGTTAAAACAAAGTGTCGAACCCTTACTCAAAAACCCATTTGATACTAATTAAGGTAATGAAATGAACATTAAAAAAGTTATTTTCAGCGCTCTGGTTGTTGGTTCATCTTCATACCTGGCGGGTTGTACTATTGGCAGCGCAGAATCTGAATGCCCGGGAATTGAAAAAGGAGTTATTTGTAAAGGCCCGCGTGAAGTTATGGAACTGACGAACAATCGTGATGATCTCTCCGGCCTTGGGGAGGAAGAGGCTAATTCGGGAAAGGGGAAATCGGCTGTCAATGACAGCCAGTACCCTGCCCAACTAACGCCGCCTGGCGCAGTGCAGTACCCCAAGTCGTCTGTACTTGTTAATAAGCCAGTGACATACACAACGACGGAAGTAAAACCGGTTGGACAGCTCCCGGTGATGTATGATCAGACATTAAAAATGGGGGCGCCAACTTCAACAATTGGACCACGGCCAATCAGCGGGAATCCTGTTAATTCTAATGTACGGATGACAACGAGTTACAACTCAAATGGGTCATCCGTTAACCCCTTTTTGCATCCGTCTGCTGAAGTCGTGAAAAAAACAACTCAGGTTGTTACTCCCGCGCCTGCACCGCGCTATGTAGCACCAAATTCTGATATCAATGCAAGTAAAGACCTTTATTCCATTAACAATGGACAGCCAGTAAATCCTACGCTCAGCTCTGGGCAGGTACAGCAATACCGTACACAAGGCTACAAACAGGCAGTCGTTGCACCAGAGCCTCTTGCTGTGCTTCAGCAAGGCCGCGTCATGAGAATCACCTTTGCACCATATACGGATGATAATGACGCGCTAAATCTGCCTGGCTTTGTTTATGTGAATGTCAAACCGCAAACTTGGATTGCGGGCAAAAATTCAACATCAAATCCGGCACGAATTGTTCCTTTGGAAGTCCAGGATGCGGCTCGTGAAAATATGCAACAGCAACAGCGAGCAACGAAAGCAGTTTCGTCAAACGGTATTGTGAGACAACTCTGAGGTCACGAATGAGATCAGCTAACGTCTATAATAAAGAATTAAGCCGTCATCAGTTAGGTGGATTTATTCCCGTGTATGATCAGATTCCGGGTACACATTATTTTCTACTTGACGGAAACCGACTCGGTTTTATGTTTATCTGTAGTCCGTCGCCCGGTGTCTTTGATAATCAGCAGGATGTGTTAACTGAATTATTTAAAATGGACTTCCCAACTGACACCATCTGTCAGACCTCATTAACTGCGCTGCCAGACTTGATCTTGCACTTAAGTGCCTGGTCTGCCGTTCGTGGTGGTCGAATGGAAGGTCATGATAAGCTTAAGGGGGATTTACTCACTGCATATCAACTGGATTATTATGACCGAAGCCTGAATGAACCTTTGAAGCCGGACCACGATAAATTGATGCTTCGAGATTTTCAGGTCTGGATTTCCTTTTCAATTCCATTGAAGTCAGCACTTCCTTCTGAAATAGAAAAGACTCGCATTGATGCGCTTTACTCTGACTTAATCAGTAAGTTGAATACAGTAGGCCTTTTCCCACACAAAGTTGGTGCTGAAAATTGGCTTTATTGCATGGATAAGTTATTGCATCCGGGAAAAACATCGCGTTGGTCTGAAGGTCATGTTGAAGCTAGCACCATGAGACGCCTAAACGAGCAGATCAATGTACCGGGTCGAAAATATACAGTGACAGAGAATCATTTCTCATCTACAACGCAGAGCAATGATATTTCTGAGCATCGTTATTTCAAACAATTATCAGTAGTGAAGTTTCCAGAATTTGTAAACTTTGGCTGCATGTATGAACTTGTAGTTAATTGGTTGAATGGACGTAAAACGATCTTTAGCCCTTTCATGATAACCCAGACTGTCCATTTCGCCGATCCTTTAAAATTATCAAGAGAAAACGTCAGATATAAGGCAATTACTAACAAACAAGCCAGTATTCCAACAGTTTTGACGTTTTGTCCAAGATTAAAGGATATGGATAATGATTACATGACGATAACACGCGAACTTGAAGATGGGGCTCGCCTCCTACACAGTTATCTGACATTTACTGTAATGGGGAATTCAGCAGTTGATGTTCAGTCTGCCGCAGACCAGTTAAAATCATTTTATCTGGAAAGTCGTGTTAATGTTGCTGATGACTCGTACATAGTATTTCCCTCATTTGTTTCAAGCCTGCCAATGTGTAATGACCCAAAGACAATACTAGAACTGGATCGTTTTGAGGTCGTGAGTAATACTGGTGCTGCGCACATGACCCCCATATTTGGTCCTTGGAAAGGTAATACGGACAGACCCGTACTTAACCTTGTCTCACGAGAAGGACAGCTGTTGGGGCTGGATATCTTCAAGACTTCTGCCAGCTATAACATGGTCGTTGGTGCAACGTCTGGTGCTGGTAAATCATTCTGGGTCGCATACATCATTAATAATTATCTAGGCGCAGGTCCGCGTTCTAATAATCTGATCCATTATCGAGATACTTTTGAGGGATTCAAAAACAATTCTTATGATGCATTTGACCCTGATGGAGCCCAGATTTTCGTAGTTGATGTCGGACGCTCATACCAAGGTATTTCGGAACAATATACTAATAGTCAGTTTATAGACTTTGGGAAAAAGCCTGATTTTACGCTAAATCCATTCGCATTTTTGACTGATGTGACTGTTGGAGAGCGTGTTTTTGATGAAGCACCTGTCTTTAATGACGATTCAAATAATCATGATGATGATAAGGATAAAGTAGCCCAGACCATTATGGTTCTAAACCAGTTAAAAATAATGGCATCTGAAAAAGGAAATATTGATGATTTTCAACAATCGGTCATGCTGCAACTGATTAGTGAAGAATATAACGAATCACGCAAAGTTGGACGTACAGGCTCTATTACTGGATTTGCGCGACGCTGTTCTAACCATGAAGATAAGCGTATTAAAGATATCGGTGACCAGTTGGGGCAATGGTGTGAAGGAGGGATTTATGGGAATCGCTTTACAGAAAATCTCCCGCCAATAAATTTTGATAGCCGGTTTATTGTTCTGGAACTTGAAGAATTGAAGGGGACCCCACACCTTCAGACTGTCGTTCTGATGTCGATTATTCAGGCCGCTCAGCATGCAATGTTTATCAAGAAAGACGGACGCCGCCGGTTGTTCATACTTGATGAGGCATGGGAGTATATCCGTCCGGACAATGCTTCAGGTTCCAGTAATCATTCAAATCAATTTTTCTCCTCTTTCCTTGAGGCCGCTTGGCGCCGATTCAGGAAAACGAACTGTGCCGGTATTTGTATTACTCAATCCTTTGAAGATTACTTCACCTCATCGGTTGGTCGCGCACTAACGGCTAACTCGCCGTGGAAGATCATCATGAAGCAGGAAAAGGAAAGTATTGAAGCCATGAAGGTGAACAACTACTTCTCCACAACTGATGCGGAATATGAGCGTATGAAAAATATTCGAACGGTAAAGCGTGCATTTTCCGAGATGCTCGTACGATTCGAAAATTTCCAGGAGATATGTCGCCTCTATGTAGATAGAAAAATGGAGCTTTGCTTTACGACTGACAGCACCGATCGTGGAAAACTATGGGAAATCCAAAGCCGACTTGATTGCTCTTACGGCGAAGCAATTGAGATTCTGTACGAACAGGAAGTTGCGAGCAAATCAGCTGCCTGACGTTTTAAGTTACTGGTTACCTCATTTTGTTTTGACTGAGGTATCCAGTACGTCTTTGAAGTAAATAGTTGTTAGCTGTCATTGCCTGCCCTCCCCCGAAATAATAGCCCGGGTTAAGAATATCTAGCTCGGATTAAGTCCTCTCAAACCGTCATACATGAAATTCGATGCCTTTGTCATTCTTCTTTTGAAGGTGAATGAATATGATGAAATTTACTCCAGAATTATTCTCCCTACCAGGCTTTTGCTGTGAAGTTAATCAGATCAGGTATTATGTTTTGGGTACAAGAACCAACCAAGGGGGTGTGGTTTTTGTATGGCAGATACAAACATCATTTTTACGGTTATAATAAATAACCATTATATAGATGAATTTATCGTTTTTTCTTTTAAGTCTTTGAAATAATTGGATCTAATATCTAGATGATGGTTGTATAAACTATACGTTAATTAGATTTGAGAATGCAACTGTTATGCGATGCGTAGATATTATTAAGGTGAATGGTTTGTTAAAACAACCAAAAAACAAGTAAGATCAGGTCTTATCTCCATAATAACTTAACCATCTAACTTTCTGGTTGGAATAAGAAACCATTTTAAGCTTATTCAATAACGAAATTTAACCACTTGAATCGACTGACCATGGTAGAAAGTTGGTAGGGTACCGTGGCATTGAGCCCCCTTAATCGCCAGACCATGGAGGGAAGCTGGTTGCGTACCGTGGCATTTAACCCCCTTAATCGCCAGACCATGGAGGAAAGCTGGGCGTGTCCCATGGAATTTAACCCCCTTAATCGCCAGACCATGGAGGAAAGCTGGTCGTGTCCCGTGGCATTTAACCCCCTTAATCGCCAGACCATGGAGGAAAGCTGGTTGCGTACCGTGGCATTTAACCCCCTTAATCGCCAGACCATGGAGGAAAGCTGGTCGTGTCCCGTGGTATTTAACCCCCTTAATCGCCAGACCATGGGGGGAAGCTGGTCGGGTACTGTGGCATTTAACCCCTTAATCGGCAGACCATGGAGGGATTATTGCCGGGTACCAGGCCATTTAACCACTTACTCGTCTGTACACGATGGGATGCTGGTTGCGTAGCGCGGAATTGCTCCCCTATTCACCAGTTCTTTGCTAAAGGAAAGCCAGTCTAAAAGGTTTTCCGGCCAAAACTTTTTTTGTTTCACTACAGTTATTCGCCCTTCCGTTCAGCGTGATAAAATATACAAAAACGTAGAGGTAACCCATAAAAGTAAAAGAGCTTATAGACCAGCTTAAAAGGCTCGACCCGGATGCGTATGTAGTAGTTGCTGGATTTGAAAACCAGTGTACTGGACACGTGGCTGAAGCAGATACCATTAAAGAATGCATGACAATTCCTGTACGAGCGGACAGCGTGTCAGGTGACCGTACGCTTGCAAAAGATGGATCACCTTCAGTCTAGTTGAGGGGGGGAGATGACTACCGCACGGAATACTTCGTTAGTGCAATAGACGACACGGATGAATTGGCCTAATTATACGAATTGCCAAAAAACTCTTTTATTGTCAATTGGGGGTATGGGCAATTCATATTGATTGCCAAATATTTTTTGGGTATTCGGGATGTCCTAACAACAGGATTTGCCGAATACCCTATTTTTTTGCCAAATATTTCGTCATTCTAAGTCGAGATCCAGGCCGAATATCTTTTAATCTAATCCACTCAATAGACAGATTCTGGTGGGATACTTATTGTGTACCGTCGTATTAAACCCACTTAACCGCTAGGGCGTCACGTTGTCCTGTCTGCAAGCCGAGGCAATTTCCCCTTTAGCCAATGACCACGGTGCCTGCTGGTCGGGTACCGTGGGATTTAACCCCCATAATCGCCAGACCATGGAGGCAAGCTGGTCGGGTACCGTGGCATTTAACCCCCTTAATCGCCAGGCCATGGGGAGGCTGGTCGCGTAGCGTGGCATTTAACCCTTTAATCGCCAGGACATGGGGTCATGCTGGTCAGGTACCGTGGTATTTAACTCCCTTATTCGCCAGACCATGGGGAATGCTGGTCGCGTATCCTGGCATTTAACCCCCTTAATCGCCAGAGCATGGCGGGAAGCTGGTCGGGTACCGTGGGATTTAACCCCCTTAATCGCCAGACCATGGAGGAAAGCTGGGCGTGTCCCATGGAATTTAACCCCCTTAATCGCCAGACCATGGAGGAAAGCTGGTCGTGTCCCGTGGCATTTAACCCCCTTAATCGCCAGGCCATGGGGAGGCTGGTCGCGTAGCGTGGCATTTAATCCTTTAATCGCCAGGACATGGGGTCATGCTGGTCAGGTACCGTGGTATTTAACTCCCTTATTCGCCAGACCATGGGGAATGCTGGTCGCGTATCCTGGCATTTAACCCCCTTAATCGCCAGAGCATGGCGGGAAGCTGGTCGGGTACCGTGGCATTTAACCCCCTTAATCGCCAGGCCATGGGGAGGCTGGTCGCGTAGCGTGGCATTTAACCCCCTTAATCGCCAGGCTATGGGGAAGCTGGTCTCGTAGCGTGGCATTTAACCCCCTTAATCGCCAGACTATGGGGAAGCAGGTCGCGTAGTGTGGCATTTAACCCCTTAATCGCCAGGCCATGGAGAAGCAGGTCGCGTAGCGTGGCATTTAACCTCCTTAATCGCCAGGCTATGGGGAAGCTGGTCTCGTAGCGTGGCATTTAACCCCTTAATCGCCAGGCTATGGGGAAGCAGGTCGCGTAGTGTGGCATTTAACCCCCTTAATCGCCAGGCCATGGAGAAGCTGGTCGCGTAGCGTGGCATTTAACCCCCTTAATCGCCAGGCCATGAGGAAGCTGGTCGCTTAGCGTGGCATTTAACCCCCTTAATCGCCAGGCCATGGAGAAGCTGGTCGCGTAGCGTGGCATTTAACCCCCTTAATCGCCAGGCCATGGGGAAGCTGGTCGGGTACCGTGGCATTTAACCCCCTTAATCGCCAGGCCATGGAGGAATGCTGGTCTCGTACCATGGCATTTAACCCCCTTAATCGCCAGGCTATGGGGTAATGCTGGTCGGGTACCGTGGGATTTACCCCCCTTATTGCCACATCTATGGAGTGATCCTGCTATGTCGGAAGATTGGTATTGTTGATACTTAAGAGGCTTTTGGAAGACTTCAATCAACTGCCAATTGAAATTCAATAATGCAGATATTCCAAAATCTAAGAAAAGAATACAGAACGTTAGCGTAATAATAGAATTAAGGTTACTATTAAACGCATAACGCTAAAGTATACGCATTATGCGTAAAGTTTACGTATATACGTTTAATTTCACTATTTAGGTAAAAGGGATCGGAAGAGAATGAATCTAATTGATAAGATCGCCCTTGTCGGTCAACGCATGAAGAGCGAGCAGATCTCTCTGAAAGAGTCATTATTGGTCTCTTCGAGGGTTTCGGTATCGGATGATAGTGTAGACGGTGTTGATCGCCTAATCTATAACCACTGCTTGAATAAAAAAAATCTGTCAGATTTTTTTGGTAAATCTCGCGTAACTTTTAACAAAATCTTAGCGGATCTTGAAGAAAAAGAACTGGTTGGTGCTCCTATCTACCAGAACAAAAACCATCTCTATACCCGCTGGGATGTCCAGAAAATAATGGATGCTCTGAACTATCCTCGATATAGCGACTTCTACTGTAGCCGTACAATCGTAACGCAGAACCATAAGGGTGGTACGGGGAAGAGTACAACTTCAGGCGTTCTTGCAGTTGCGGCAGCACTTGATTTGCATCTAAACGCGCGGATACTGTTGATCGAATGGGACCCACAAGGGTCTATTGGAAGCGGGATGATCCAGAGCGTAGCGGAAGATGATGTTTTCCTGACTGCTATTGACGCCATCTTAGGGGTTTACGAAGAAGACTCAGATTACAGAAAATATCTTGATTTAGGGTACTCGGAAGAACAAATTATTGAAGGTATGCCTTTTTCAACACACCTTCCGAATCTTGATGTTATTACCGCATTCCCTACAGATGCACGTTTCAAAGATAAATACTGGCAGTGTTCCAGAGAAGAACGAACTGAGTTATTACTACGTTTTAAAGAGGTAATCCTGCCGGTCTTGAAGAGCAAGTACGACCTGATCATTATCGATACTCCACCAGAAGATTCGCCAATCACATGGGCAGCGGATGAAGCTGCTGATGGCATTTTGGTTGCCGTTTCACCTCGTGAGTATGATTATGCCTCAACAACTGATTTCATGTTGACGATCAGTGAGCGATTCAAACAATCGCCGAGCAAGGGCGAAAATCTAAGCTGGTTCAAAGTGTTGGCAGTGAATGTCGACGATAAGAGTCCCTATGAAAAGATTGTCCTGGATAAACTGGTAAGGACAGTGCAGGAACTCTTTATGTCTGCAAATATCAAAAACTCAGAAGCGTTTAAAGCCGCAGCTTCTAGGGGTAGAACCGTATTGGATATCAAAAAATCAGAAGAGCTCTGCTCTCCCAAACAGCTTGATGTTGCCGAAGAATCCGTGATGGCGGTCTACCAGCAATTTATTAATGAGATTAAGAGTTTTTCAGTGAAGCAAGGGGGTAATGTATGAGTGATGAGCAGCATATCGGGAACGACAAATCCCGTTATATTAATGCGCCTAAGCGTACTGAAGTAATCCATCGCTCCGGGCTTCAAGGCCTGAAAGGTCAGCCACGCCTGAAGAAACTTTTTACATTACACAATGGGCGGAAGCTTGAGGCGGAACACATCATTGTTCCGGCGGAAAAGGTGGAACTGGAAACCACAGTACACCCTCTGAACCCACGAAATCAGGAGGCTCTTTCTGTAAATGCAGTAAGAGATATTCTGAAGGACATTGAAGCAAGAGGTGTTGATACTGAGGGCGTTGCAGTTAAGCGGAACGGAGTGTATCTGCTAATAGAAGGTAGCCGCAGGCGTTTCTGTTGCATTCAATCAGCAAAAGAATTGCCATTATGGGTTTTGCCTGATGATGTTAACGCAGATGATATTAATTCCATCATATCAGCAACACAAACTTCTCGACGCTTTTCATATCGTGAAGTAGGTTTAAAGTATTTAAGGGAAATGGAAGAGCATGGATTTGTTACCAATGAAGAGCTTGCAAACTATCATGGTATCAGTCACGTGTCCGTCTCTAAGCGAGTTCAGGCTGCAAAGATTAACAGCACTCTTATTGCACTGTTTCCTGACTATGAAGCTATTCCGAATTCTTATTACAATCGCCTATTCCGACTTCAAAAATATATAGAGAAGAATTTATTTTCTCTTGAAGAAGTTGTTGAGAATACACGTGAGGAAATTCGAGATCTGGATATTTCTGATATTGCTGAAGCACAGAAAACCGTAATGGAGAAGATTACAACGGTAGTTGAAAAACTTGATATTAAACCACCTAGCAAAGGTTGGGATACACGTGAATTGGCAACTTTTACTAATAAAGATAAATATGCAAGAATTAGCAAAAGTTCCTCGGGGCGTAAAATCCGTTTTGAGTTTAATAGAATGAACCGAGAATTAATTGACGAAATTGAGAAGTTTATAAAATCAAAACTGAGCGAAATGAATAATTAAAATCAAAAAATATCCGCATCATTAGATGCGGATGAAATTATTCATGTACGCTTTTATTTAGTCTACGCATTACCAAGTCCTAAAAGAAATCAATAGCAAAAAATATCTTAACTATCTGATAATGATGGGTTTTAACATATACGGTATTGTTAAGCAGGCCCCAAAGATTGGGGCCTAGAAGTGTTATTGAACAGGGTGATGGGCCGGTTCAGACAGAAAAGGTCTTAGATCTATATGAACCGCTGCTGCATTACTGTCATTGGTCACGTTTAACGGGGCCTTACCCGGTAAAGACATAGTGGCAACGTCTGGACCAGAAACAGTAAAATTATTTTCTGCATTTGGCATTACTGTGAAAATTTTAATAGCTACATTCTCATGACGATACATTGAAATTCCGAAAGTTGATCCAGCTTCAGTATTGCTGACATCAACTTCAACCGGTGTTTTCCCGATCACTTCATTAGTAAGTATATTTTTCACAATTGCACCTTCTGGGGCAGTGTAAATGCGATAAGGGTAAGCACTTGCAGTCTGGCAGAAAAAAATACACAAAACGGTCAATATATATTTCATGATTGCTCCTTTTGCAAAAATTCTAAATCAAATGATTGAGTGACTACAATTTGTTTGGAATCAAATGAACCTGGGAATTTATATTTAATACTGAACAGTAATGGCAATGTGAGTCCATCTCGTGAAGACTGTGAGATGTTCTTAAATGAGTTATTAATAAATGTTAATTGGTCATTGTTATCGTAACAAAGACCAAGTAAACCAACTGTGGGCACCGTAAAAATTGTAACTGAACTAGGTGATATCAACTGTTTTCCACGTGACGAATAGGTGCAACGACTCCCGCCGAGATTCAGATCAGACAACTCAATAAATTCTTTGGTCCCATTCTTGGCGAGTAACCAGACATCAGTGCCTGAACTCTCAATCAGAAAAGTAACTTTTCCGTCGGTGTAGGCTTCAGTTCTGTTGCTCATTATAGGGTCGAACCCTACCGAAGGGAGGACTGCAATTTTGCTTCCAACCGACTGACATCCAGTCACAAGTAAGGTAAGAATAAATGCTGAAACTTTAATCATTTTCAGTCCTCATAGTCGTTTTCTGTATGGTACTGATATCGAAGTTTTCTCCTGGGTAAATTTTCAACTCTTTGGTGAAATAATCTGAACCACCGAGGAGGTTGTTACGCTTTCCAACCCAAACGAACGACGAAAATTTAAAAGTCCTTACTTTTTCTGCCGCTCTGATCTTGTAGGTATGTGAAGGTAATAAAGATGCACTAGCGTCCTCCGGGATTGCGATAGCGGGTTGAAGTTTTTTGGGGGCATTGATACGTAATGCGATTTCTGGAGAGGGGACATAGTCAATTGACGATTGTTGTGAATCTGACGGTAGGGGCAGGGTGAATTTTTTACCCTGATCTGGGCCAAAAATGGCAATAACCTCTTTTTTCTGCTTTGTTACGGACACTAACGCCTGTAACGGGGTACTGGATAGATCATTGACGAATGAAATTGTCATGCTGGAACCAGGTTCTAACCAGAGAATTCGTTTCCCGGATGCATCTTCATCAAGGGAGATAAATTTTGATATAAACACGCCATTTTTTGCAATGATGGAAAATTCAATTTTGGGTATTACAAGATTTAAAGGAGTTGAAGCAGAGTCGTTTTCAATCTGAAGATAGTTACGCTTAGTCATGCTTGTTTTAATTACTGGTCTTTGTCGACCATCAACAAGCCACATTCCGTTGACGTAATTTGCAGCAATAGTAATAAATTCATAGTTAACCCCAGTTTTGGCATCAGATAGCTGGGACGACGGTATCGGGGTTTTAGTCGATGCATTTGTAATGTTGGATGGACCTAAAAATGCCAGCAACGGCAAAATTATCAGTTCTAATTTAAGCATTATAATGTGGCCTCTATATTATTATCATTTGAATCCAGGTTAAGTGGTGCAGTGTTTTGTGTGTAAATACCGTTTTTATTCAGGATCATTTGGTGGCAAATCAGGGTCGGTGTAGATGCCAGGATCAACTCGACCAGTGTTATTGCCGGAACTGTAGTAGGCGGAATACCTGGTGCCAGTAGTGCTGGGCTACTGATTTCTGACATGTACAGAGAACCTGTATTGATGTGGAGGCAGTTTCCTATGAGTACCGGTAAGTTAGTCAGCGGTAGCCCATGGGCCTTTCTGATGCTGTTAACTGGATTCCGACCCAATACTACGAGGTTTACATCGCTGACATTCACTGGCCTGACTGCGTGATCCATGCCGTATAGAAACTGACTCTGAAAAATATTCACATTTGCCTGATTAAAAGCGAGGAGGGCGTTATATGTATTGTTGAAGCCCTGCCGTATGTCTGTGTAATCGGATGGGCAAATACCTATAGAAATATTGCCTTTAAAAAGCACCTTCATCACAGTAGCCAGCTGGGTGGAGAGCAGTTTGCAGATTTCCTCTTCAAGATAGTTGCGGTTAATTTGTTTATGCCATCGCCCGCCTCTTGCACACCACCGTTCATTAAGAAATGTGCTTGGATAATAAGTCCTGCGGTCTTTATTTATGGGTAAGAGCTTTTTCAGCATCTCTTCTCCGGCCCCGGCAGCTGAGAACACACGAACAGAACGGCCGTCAAAAATCCCTGTGTTGATCGCTGTCATTAACTCCATAGGCTCAGGTCCATAATCGAAGAGATTTCCTGTGGAGAAAACGATCAACTCCTCATCAGGTTCTGATATCGAATGGATAAGGTTACATAGCGTCGAATAATGACCATGAGGGTCTGCCAGAAAGAAAACCCTTCCTGAAAAATTAGTCAGATCAATTGTCTGGACGTGCTCGGATGCCATAAATGCCTCTTTCTGAAATTGCATTAATACTACCGGATGAAAGTCATCAATTTTTTCGATAAGAGGGGTAATTTTTGTGAGTGTCCAAAATGGAGCTAGAAATCATTTTTCGGTTTCCGAGCCGTATCAACTGTAATGCACCTCAGTTGTTTTATTTTTGGTATAAAAACGCTGAGCAAAATATAGTTTTTGCGTGTGTTGCTCAGGTGTACATGAATCTAGGGTTGTATCTGGATTAAAACTGAAGGATTCTTTTTTAACAAGGACTTACGTTAGTGTTTTGTCCCGTTTAATGTTGACCTAAAGCAACCATTGGTGTATAAATTCCATAACAAAAGTGGTGGGCTAAATAAACCAATACGAGGGTTTCTGCATGACTGAATTAGCAAAAACAAAACTGGCTGTGGCTGAATCAAACTCTACTGAACTTGAGACACTCAAAGTTGTTATTGATGATGGTAGTAAAGCGGCAAAACTGGTTTGCACTAACAATCAAGGTGACCTTGTACCTTTATTGACTCAAAATAGTTTCGTTGCAGATTTCCGGGTAAGCCATGACGGACTTATTCCATTCAATTATCTAATTGATGGTCTTCAACGATTCTCGCACCACAGCGAATCAAGCAATGCTTTAGAAACTACCGACGTTGCGCATCAGTACGATGAAATCAGTCGTCTTAATGTTCACCATGCTCTACATTCCTCAGGTCTAATGCCACAGGATGTTCATCTCTACGTAACTTTGCCACTCAGTCAGTTTTATACCGCTCTGGGTGAAACCAATAATGAAAACATCCAACGAAAAAAAGACAACCTGATGAAGCCGGTGGAGCGTTATATTGATGGTAAACGTGTTTCATTTAATGTTGTTTCAGTTACCGTTTTCCCGGAATCCCTTCCAGCGGTAACGCGTGCTGATGAAATCGAATCAATTGAATCTTTTGAATCAAGCCTAGTTATCGATTTAGGTGGGACAACACTTGATGTTGCAAGCATTACAGGTCAGCTGGAACAGATCTCCAGTGTCAGGGGTTTTGACCGTATTGGTTGCTCAATCGTATATGATGAAATCCGTCGTTATTTGGATTCTGCAAAGCTGAATGCAAGTAACGCCTATATTCATCACCTAGTCGATAATCGTGAAAACAAAGCCTCGCTCAAGGTGTCCCCGGAAGATCTTGACGGCGTGTTCAATGCTGTTAATGGGGCTGTGGCGCAACTTCAAGAAAAAGTGATTAAAGCAGTCACTCAAGTGGAAGAACGGCCGCATAATGTTTTCCTTGTTGGTGGAGGTTCTTACCTGATTGAACCGGCAGTTCGTAAACATTTTGACAAATCGAAAATCATCATGGTTGATAATCCGCAATTCGCACTTTCACTGGCTATCGCAGATACTGTTTTTGCATGATGATGGTTTTGCATGATGATGGTTTTGCAAAGGGGAGAGTTTTATGACTAAAAAATCTGAGAAGGAAAACGATCGTATTCAGATTAGTGCGTTTTGGTTATCGGAACGACAATCTCCGTATGCATATAATTTTTTGAAAAAAAATGCCCTAACACATCGTGGCGAGCAGATTTCTCTAATAAGATCTGCAATCACTACGGGGTTAGTGCTAAATAATCTCTTCCCCGAGTTATCTAGTTTTATTAATGGACTGAATGAGAGATTAACAGCTGCTGATCTAAATCGATTTTTTAATGATGAATTTAATAAAGACAAATTAAACAATGAAAATTTGAAAGAACAAATAAGCTTTATGCTTGATTCGAAATTCAATGAATTATTTTCAATGATTAATGGCTGTGATTTTTCTAAGGCAACTTTTTCAACTACTAGTCAATCTGATGTCAGTGAAACATTAAAGGCAGAGAGGGTAAGGGATCAGCGGCTGGAATTAATACCTAAAGAACTGACTGTAAATCCCAAACCTGAGACTTTAGAGATTTTAACGCCGATTGAGAGCGCAAAAAAGAATGATTCAGGTTTAAATACTAGTCATGGTTCTGCTGCTGTTAGCGCCTCACAAAGCGAAAACACGGTGCTGAGTGAACATGCGCAAATCCAAGGTGTGACAAGGAAGCCGAAGAAAAAGGCCAATGCAAACCTCGCAAATCTTGCGAAGTAAGTATAGTAATATCAATTGATTAGATTGAGTTATCTATTAATAAAAAGTCAGCTTACCAGCTGGCTTTTTTTTGGTATATTATTAACAGGTGAGGGGGAATGGTAAACCGGTTTCATGTACTAAATGAATCCCTCGTTGTCACATCTCCAGTTAAGCCAGTTTGAAGAATTATAGAGCCAGTTCTAAGAAATCATTAAAATTCGCGTGGGTTGATTCAGGTCGAACCAGTTACGATTTTGGATAAATTAATTTTGGTTAGGTAAACCACTAAAAAAAGGTGGTTTAGGCCCCGTTTACTGTTCTTTGTTTGCACGATGTATGTATAGGTGTTAAAACGGGTACAGATTTTTCCTAAAGTATTGGCTGAGATAGGAAATATCTTAATAAAATTGGTACTTATTTATTATTTTATGTAAAAAATCTCTATGCTTTACTGGTTAAGTTAGATTTTTTTGTTACCCTAACCCATAAGATCTTAATGGTTACTACGCTGCAAGCGGGAAGATGGTAAGGAACTAGCGGGATCATGTGTAACTATCTGATTATTATAATAAAGGCTGACTGAATGTTATCACGCAACTCACTAATACACGGTTTACGTCGAGATCAGTTAATCGAAGTTCTGTCTATTTCTGAATTCCCAGTTGTCCTGGTCGAGAATCCCTTCATTCAGCCTAAATCAACAGGCAAAAAACCAGTCATTTTTAATATTGATGAATTTCATGTTTCCATTGCCCCAATTTCATCGCTTAAGTACGACTGGGAGTGGGCTCCAATTGATACAATACTCATCGAAGTGGTCATTCCGCCTGCTGAAGCAGACCTGGTAAGCGCCGAGAATGATTTCCTTCGCGATGCAGGTATTGGCCATATTCAATGCGAGCCTGGAGGCGTTTCGATACGCCGTACAGTGACATTTGTTGGGGGGATCACCGCCGACAATTTGCTGTATCAACTCAGGCTTATGTGCGTAAGTGCTTTACACTTGATTGGAGAGGAACTGGAGGATGAAAGTTAATTTTAAAAAGGTAATCCCCCTTTTAATGGTTGGTTTAACAGTGGCGGGGTCTTACTCGATCTTTAACGCAAAACCGTCGAAGCCTGACTTGTACGATTTTACTGGCAAAGTTCTTAAAACCACTTCTGTTTTCCAACCTTGTGATAAAGAATCCACACCTTCGTTGAACATCCAGATAGCAGATAACGGAAGCGTACATATCAATGGCGTTGCATCAAAAGTTACTTTTGTTGAGAGAGTTCCGGGTAATGAAATTGCAGTTAAGTGTACGGGTCTGCAAGTCAAAAATTCCCGCCTTGTGCATACGAGCTCTTACACCATGATAATTTCGGAAGGAAAAGGTGGTTTTGTTATTTCGGATTTGACGCACACGAAGGATAATGAAGTTATGTCCGGTACATGGTTCTTTAAGAAGAGAGTATGACAATGAGCGATCTGTCAGCAACTGGTGCGAAGCCTCAACGGGTCAGAGTATTCAGCCAATCTGTCGCGATGGCATTCGAAGTAAATCTCGACAAAAGTCGCTCTGCTGATAATTCGGCGTTTGTAACTGAGACTGAAAAGTATTACCTGTCTCTCCAGTTTGCTCCTCCGTCTGACAATAGGGAATATGGATGGAATTCAGAGGGCAGCATTCTCATGAAACTATCCCAAAACGAAGCCATGGCGCTGGCATCTGTTTTTCTGAGAATTAAGCCGACACTAAAATTTGAAAAGCGTAAGACCACGCATCGCACTCACCAAGCCTACAAAAATATCAATATCGGCCCCAACGACCGTGGGGGCCTTTTGGTAAGCGCAAGCATTGTACCGGTTAAAATGGGGACGTTTAAGCCTTTAAATTATAACCTTCCCGTAACACAAATGGATTGCGTTTCAACAGGCTTGTTCTTGTTGGGGTTCCTGACACTTAAAATGCCTTGGGTATCCTCAGAATCGATAATTACCGCCCTTCGCCTATCTGAGTCTAAGAGCGGTCAGTGAGCTAAAAAACCTCAATTTCCTGCAAAAATTTAATGTTTTTTTTCCTCTTTACGAACAAGATTTCAGAATTTTTTAACGTAGAGTGATTCTAATTCTGCGTAAAAAAACAGGTGTTCGTCATGAGAAAATCAGGTTTATGTTTAACCCTGTTGTTTTCTTTAATTGCTTCGATTAAATCGGTACAAGCTGAGGCAATTATGATTTCCGGAAAACTCCAGGCTGATATGCCTGCCGTCACCACGTTTAATCCCGGCCCGGGCGATTTTGTTGCATTCGTCAACAATAATACAATTACTGCTTCAGGTACTGGCAACGCATGCAATGTGACGGTTGATGATCGTGCGACATCAAGCGTAGATAACTTGGTCTGCTTTTTTGAATGGCTTCCAAATACCTCTGGCTTTACAGCAAACGGATTCAATTTAACAGGGATACCCAATGCGGCAGGAGAACTAAAACTGCCGTATAAAATTTCTTATTTTTCTGGATCAGAAAGGCAGAAAGTAGAAGTGGTTAATGGGGAGTATACAGTTAATGCTCTTGTACCGGTTAAACCGACGATAACGGGCCTGAAATCGTCTATGAATGGAGTGGTTCAGGATGGTTACACTCTTAAATCCTATCTTAAGGATGAAGCAATTAGGAATGTCACTGTCTCCGTAGAGCCTCGCAATTATGTGCAATATATCTCTATCGGGTCTGGATCAGCTTGCGAAGTCGCAATTGGTGGGAATGGCTGCACGATCGATGTTGGAAGCATCAAAGTAAGTGATTCGGATTTGCTGATGGGTTCACGGGAAATCACGGTCACTGCCAATTCGAAAAATAATTACTTTGCCCCTCCTGAAGCGCAGAAGCTAACGCTGACCTGGGATTACCGTCCTCCTGTTGTTGACCATACTCTCTGGAATTTCACGGATGAAGCTAAAACAATAAGTGTTGGTGGACAGGAGATCTATACAGGAGCTAGAACGGTGGCCGTAGCCGTCAAAGTGCCTCAGGAAGAAACTGAGGGTGAGTGGTGGTTACCAACCGCTATGACGCTAACGATGAATCCTGATGGGGTGTTTAAGCCGACAACAAAAGTTACTTTAGAAGATGGTACGGTTATCGACTTTAAGCAATCCTGGGCAACACCGCTACGTCGTACTCTTCAGCCCGTGAGCGGGCCACAGAAAGTCGGCGATGAATATCTGTATATCTTTGACTTAACAGACTTGACGAATGGTTCTTATGCCGCCTCGTTCACGGTAGAGAACAATAGCAAGAATACCTCTACGTACAATGAGCCTGAAAGCAAACTGATGCTTTCTGATAACCCAACACTGATGGTGCTTAAGGACGGTGCAGCTCTGGCCAAACGAGCTCCTGTGTATTTCTTAAATGAAATTATTGTTGCCGCATTCCAGGGCCAGGCCGGAGTCGCGGATATTAAAGCTGTTACGATAGATAACAAACTTGTTGAGCTCACCCCCACGAACCACAAAGGCATTTATTATCTGCCGGTTGGGGATGATCTAGAAGTGAATGCTGACCATGAAATCACGGTCATAGCTGAAAACCTGTACGGCAAGATTGTGACATTTAATACTACTTTCACGTATCAACCAACAGGATTCACGCTTAAAAACTTTGAGAAAGACATCACATTGTACTCACGAGTTCGGCAGTATACCGATCTCATGAGTCAGACGGCCGGTGATAAATGCACTCTCTTTACTACAGAAGAGAACGCACTGGCATACCTTGAATGGTATGGTGACAAATCTGATATCACCGCCTGTTACCCTCAGTGGAACAATGTGCCTGACGGGCTTGAATTTTACTTTAAAGGTCGGACGCCAGGCCTGACAGGGTTCTTCAATAAAACAGGCGATAACCTGCTCGACTATCAGGTCTATATGATAAACGGCAAGGGCTCTAAAGCTGTATCGTCCAGAAACCGCCATGTGCTGATTACGCAGTTACCTTATAACCCGGTCCTTACCTACAAGAAAAACAAGGTGTTGACGGGGATTAACGATAACACCGCACTGGCGTATACCACTGGCGGGGAAGCAGCTCGTCTATTGGCAAAAGTGGTTCCTGCTGATGTGACAGTCTATGTTTCACAAAACGGGGGGGAAAGCGTAAAAACGACGTTTAAGAACCGTTCATCAAATAACGATGCAACGACGTTTGTTCAACGTCTTAAAGTGGCATCAGCCCCGTTGTGGACGAAGAATGTCTTCGACATAGCTGTCGAGTACTCGAAGGAACCGACTATGCGAACCGTTGATACGCTCAATGTGTATACGGTACCCGACTTTAACATTAGAGCGGCAATGGAAATTGAGGACAAAAAGACTGCTACCACGATGGAATTGCCATTGAAGGTGTCTGTTGGCCGCTATAACAATTCAACCCGCAAAAGTTCATTTAGTCGGACAACAATGGGGGACTGGGATGTAACCATTTACGCTCAGAAAAGTGTTTATGGAAAAGATCCAGAAACAGGCCGATATAAAACGACGTATGAACGTACACCCCTAACCGAAGCACTGCCCGTGAATGATGCCGGGGTGGTTGAAACCAAGATCAAGATAGAAAATATGGACCTCGGGAACGTGCGACTTGTCGGGATTGCTAAAGTACGATCGCCTTTCGCAGATTTCGAACTGACCCGGGAAACCAGTGCAGTTAGCATCCGTGTTTATAAGGGCGAAGAGCTAGAAGGTAATCTCTCAAAGAGTCTGATTATCGGACGTATCCCGCTCAGTACGCTTGTTAACTTCAAATCGGCCAGTACAGCTAACTCCGATGCGCTGGCGCCTACCGAGTGGCAGGAGTCTTCTGATAATGGACAGACATGGACTATGCTTCAGGATATGACAGGGAAGCGAAGCATTTCGATCAGGAAAACTGAGGTTGGTAAATGGCTTTACAGGGCAAAAATGACCAACAAGTTTACGTCGAAAGAGTCTTATAGCGACGTTCTGACGGTTGTAACGTACAAACAGCCTAAGCTGAGCATCGATGTTGCTGAAATTCTCGAAGGCGATGATTTGCCTGTCACGCTGCTGGATAACGATGAACCAATTCCGCAGGGTACGGCCGAAGTGATGTGGTCGGAGGATAAAGTGAATTGGGTTCAGGGTGACACTACCTATAACGTATCGGCCGCTGATACGCTACCTCCGACCATTTACGCCCGAATGCGTTACCTGGATTCTGATGAGTTGGCTGAAGAGTCATCCTGGAAAGAGACGTCTGCCCGGTTAACCGTCGCTAAACCCAAGCGCCTATCTGTTTCAGTAAGTGGTATTTCAAGCGTCGAGGTGGGAAGTAAAGTTACTTTAGATGGTAAATACACTAACCCGAACAGCCGATTCAAGAACGGAAATGACGTCATTGAAGAATGGACTGCCCCTGACGGACAAAAAATCAGAGGTGCGAATCTGTCGATAACTTTGACTGAGCAGATGCTGGATAAGCAAGGATATGCGGCATTTGAATACAGTGCATGGCTTGCTGACAGTAAGGACAGTACTATTTCCACGCGGAAAGTATCTGTTAAATCTTGGGTGTATAAGTTTCCTGAGATGAAAGTCAGTACAAAGCTTAAATACACCATGGCCCCGTCGACCTTACATGTTGCGCTGAGCGGAATAAAAGACGGTGGCTATCCTGGGGTAACTTATTCTCGGGAATGGATCTACGATAAGGACAATATCTCAGTTTTAAAAGATGATGGTGATACGAAAGAATTTGCAATTGCGAAGCCGGGGAAATATACGTTGGTAATCGTTTTCCGTGATAACCGTAACAACGAACAGCGTATTGAAAATACCTTCGTAGTCGATGAGCAAACGCCCATGACTGTAGAAATGACACCGAAATTCTCTAATAAGTTCATGAGGGCGCCTCTTGATGTCACGCTAAGATCTAACATTAAACTGGCGCACTCTGCTGACAGTATTGATACTGTGACATACAAAGTAAACGGCGAGGTTGTTCCTGGTAGTAAAAACTATTGGGCTCAGTTAATTTCTGGTCTTACTGAGAAGAAATACGAAGTCACGCTGGATGTTGTCAGTAAAATGGGCCAAAGAGGTACCGCATCAGTTGATTTTGAGGTTGTTAAAAACGCGGCTCCGCAATGTGCATTAAGCTACACAGAGTCTAATATGAGCTGGAGTTTCACAAACAAATGTATTGACACTGATGGCAAGCTGGTTCGATATGAATGGTATATCAATGATGAGCTAAGGAATGTTTTCGGCAGCACTGCGACACTGTCCAAAAACCTTAATCGTGGGAAGCAAGATATACGAGTTGTCGCGTATGATGATAGTGGGGATTCAGCAACTCAGCGTACGACCGTTTATGGTCCGGATGAGGGCGCGTCAAAGTCCGTAGATTCAGTTGAAACCTCGCAGTAAGGCAAGCTAATGAAATAACAGCCGGGGCAGAAATGTCCCGGCTTTTTTGTTTTTCACTTTTTGATGGGGTAACGTCGGGAAAGTTACTTTACATGAGTAAGACAGCGGCCAGGACAATCACAAATCAAAGACGGAATGAAAGAAAAAAAGGCGGTAAATAATCAGAAATAGCTGGCTTTGCTGAAATAAGGAAGTACCAAAACATGGATAATAGGTTTTAAGGTAATGTAAAAGACAGTCCATTTTGCTTTCTGATTCTGAGAGAAGTAGGTTATGAGAGAATACATACCTAAGAAGCGTGGTTTACTGAGTTTTGATTGGTACGTGCCAATAAATCTCGGAATCCTGATACTGGTTATGTTGATTTTTTTTAATCGATTTACGTTTGGTCATGGACTATTAAATGGATGTTTACCTGCTGATTTTTACATGATCGATCTGAAGGATAAATCGGTAAGGTCAGGGAATATCATAGCTTTTCATATGCCAAAATCAGTCCGTTTTATACGTGAAAATGAGAAGGTTATTAAAATTGTGGCAGGAGTCGGCGGAGATCGCCTGAGGGTCACATTGGATGGTGTTTATAATGGGAACAAATTTTATAAAGCCAATGCCAGACGTATTTCTGTGAAATACGGCATACCTGCCGAGACCATTGAAAGAGAATTAACTATTCCGGAAGGGGAGGTCTTTTTAATTGGGCAAACGGACCACTCATGGGACTCACGTTTTTGGGGGCCGGTTAAGTTGACTTCAGTTATTGGGAAAACATATGCGATCTTTTGAATTAAAAACAACTATTAAGCCTCTGGCCTCCTGTCTGGCATTTTACGCCTTAATATCCACCGCTGTGGCTAGCCCCCAGTATCAACAGGTTGCTGATGACATTGCAAGGCAAGCTCAGGTTCTGGGCGCCCAAATACCGGTACCACACGCATCAGAAGGTCCGCTCCCGTCTGGTTCTCTGGATTCTCCTGATACCAAGAAATACATCCGCCAGGCCGAAGCTATGAAGAAAAACGGGGACCTCAGTCAGCAAACAAATCGCGGTTATGTCCCGGGTATGAATGCTGACAGTGTGCAGGCAGTTATAGACCATACGCAGGCTATCCGCGCTCAGAGTAATAACTCGGAAGCAGTTAACGACATCATTCGCAGACGTGATGAGATTCAGGGAAATTCACAGCTCAGCGAGTCTGCACTGAAATCCGTCGAAAATAAACCAGAAGTTATGCGCAGTCAGTCTTCGAATATCGAAAAGATGTTTGGTTCATCAGGAATCACCGCCGCTGACTTCGAGCGTAAAATAGACAGCAGTCGGGAAGAGGTGCTCTCGACAGAAAACGGTATCACTATCTTTGCGTCATTTAGCTTGCCTGATTACGTCCTGGAAGATCTACTCCGTACCGCGTCAGAACATAAGGCGAGAGTGGTTTTTAATGGTCTGAAGAAAGGCACTACACGCCTCCCTGAAACTCAGGCAGCTATCAACCAGCTGGTGGTGAAGGGGAAGTTTGACTCCCCACTAATTACGATTGACCCGGACGCATTTAACCAGTACCAGATCACGCAGGTCCCGACAATAATCTCCCGTGAGCAATCCCGGTTTGCAAAAATGGTCGGCTCTTTCAACGTTGATTTCTTCCAGCGCGAACTGGCCAGAAAACCCGACCAAGATCTTTTCCCGATTGCTGGTACGACCTATCCGGTTGAAGAGAAGAGCATTATTAAAGAGCTCGAAGAGCGAGCACAGAAATACGACTGGGACGGCGCCAAGAAGAGAGCAGTCGCTGATACCTGGAAAAACCAGTACATGGTTAATCTGCCTCCCGCTCAAGAGCACAAGGAATGGCTAATCGACCCGACAATCAGGGTTACTCAGGACGTTAAAGATAAGCAGGGTCGCGTCATTGCTTCTGCTGGCGAGCTCATTAACCCACTGGCCAGGTTCCCGCAGAACCTCACAATGATAATTTTTGACCCAATGAACCCAGGGCAACTTGAGTGGGCAGAGAAGCAATATCGCCAGCGTCTTGGCAGCGGTCAGGTGATGCCGATGTTCACGCGCATCAAACAGGAAAATGGATGGGATCATTTGAATGATCTGCGCGAAAAATTCAATGGGAAGGTGTTCAAAGTTAATGAGCAAATTATTGCTCGTTTCCAGATAAAAAACACGCCAGCGCTGATCTCCACTGAAAAAGAGAAATTCCGTATAACGCAATTCAGTGAAGCTGAAATACGTGGTATTGGAACAAAAATCGCGGCAGAGGAGAATTGATATGAAAATAGGATTTATTTTTGGGGCGCTGCTGGCCACTTGGCTGACGCTAACTTACCCGGACCAGATGAGAGAGTGTTTTAACAAAGTGGTTGCGTATATGGAAAGCGTGACAACATTCATTACTAAATAGTGAGCGTGCCGGTGAAGAAGCTAAAAAAGTTACTTTTGGAAATATTGATCGCTGTCATGCTGTCGCTCTCGCTGCCTGCAATGACAATGGCCGCAGATACCGGTGTCCCGGGAGCAATGTGCCAGTCAGCGGGAGTATGGCAGGGCCTAATCAAAAACATCTGCTGGAGTTGTATCTTCCCGATGCGGATCATGGGAATTGGAGCAGCCCCTGAAGGTGCCGCCCCCTCACGCCCTGGTTGCTATTGCACGGATCAAAATGGGATACCAGAAATCGGATGGCAGCTAAGTTTTTTCCAACCAGTAAAAATTGTTGAAGTGGTGAAAAGTCCGTGGTGCAGCCCATTTTTAGAGGGAACCATGCTGCAAAAATCACAGTTCGACATCGGCAAGAGCAATACTAACCAGCCTATGACCGCAACAGAAGCCGGATTCTACGACGTACATCTCTGGGAATTCCCAATCATGACGATGTTGAAATTGCTGGTTATTGGTGAATGTACAGCAGAACCTTATGTTGATGCCAGTCTGACGTATATCAGCGAAGTAGATCCGATGTGGGAAAGTGACCTATTGACGCTCGTGCTAAACCCCGAAGCTGTGGTATTTGCAAACCCTATCGCCTCAATGGTATGTGCAGCTGACTGCGTGGCCGTGACTGCCGGGAAGGATAATTTGGCTGCATATTTTTGTGCCGGGTGTGATGGGAACCTTTATCCGTTAACTGGACACATCTATGCGAATGATGATGCCGTCAGAACCAGCTCACTTATAACTCAGCGTCTACTGACGAAGTTACATAGGCAGGGAATGCTTATGAGAACAATGGGAGCTGACGCAATGTGTGAAAAAACGTGGGAATACTTCACTCCTCGATCTCAATACCGACTTTCAATGCTTTACCCAACGCCGGAGGCGAATGGTCCGGATTGCTGTCATCGCCTAGGCGATTCTGTCCATGACTGGTCAACGCTTAAAGGTGGACGGAAAAAAATCGGCATAGATAACTATGTTTACATGCTGTGGCGCTATAATGATTGCTGCGTCAGGTATATACCCAACTAATTGAAAAAATTGAGTATTATATATGAAACATAGAAAAATAATTTCTTCAGCAATTATTGCGTCTATGATAGCTAATACTATGAGTTGGGCATTTTACGTGTCGCTCATAAACATTGCGTTAACGCCTAAAATATTTGCGGCAGATGCGATTTTTGACCAGCTTGAAAACAATTTTAACCTTGCCAATCCCAACGCCAACCGGAACGCAACCACCAGTGCTCAGGATATTGTGGAAAAGTATAAAAATGCTGATTCCGGGGAAAATCTGAGCGGCAAAATTTCCGAGAAATATGTTGGTAAAGCAGAGTCAACAAACCTAAATGTTGGGAAGTACGGGACGCCGAACTCAAATGAAAGTGTTATGAGTAATGGGGTGTCCGACGGGAAATCGATCGGTAAGGCTGTACAATTACCTAGCATGTCGGGCGGTACAATTAACTCGAATTATACGAAAGAGGGGGCAAAGTTACTTTCTAGGGACAGCAGCGGTAATATTGGAATAAGTAACAACCCGAATACAACGGCAGGTACCAAAACCAGTACAGGGGAACTATTCAGCTCAGAGCAGAAGCACAGTGATGTTCAGTTCAATGCTGGTGGCCGGTATGGAGATGAAAATGGCTTCATCAATGACATCAAAAATCGAAAAAGTCAGCTGTTTGAAGCGCAAAGTTATGATGGAGTCGCCTACCGTACTCTGGTGAATGCAAATAAAGAAAACCCAGCATCTACTATTAAACCTAACGACCCTATGTTCAATGCGGGTCGAAACGAAATAGGAAATGCTGTAGCTGGTACAGGAAACTGGCTACAGAATTGTAATACGGAAACATCAAAACAAACAATTACTACGCACTATCCAGATTACAAAGAGTTTTACTGCAATTCACCCAAGAAAGATAACTTTAACAGTTGCACGATAACTCGTGATTTTTCCGTGCCGGTTTATATCTCAGGTGGTAATGGTGATATGTCCATGTGCGGAGATAATTGTGTGAGAGTCTGGTTTGGCAGAAGGGACGACAACTATTGGAACGATGGAGTCTATGACAACTCATTAACCTTAAAATTCCATCCAGATGCAAAGCTCGCAACTGCGAAAATAATTAACGCAGAGTGGGATGACCATATGAGGGTCACGCTTGATGGTACACAGATTTTTGCTCATATAGATGGAGCATATAGAAGTAGCAATTATCCATCTCCACAAGGTCAATGGGAGTTAAAGAAATCCTGGAAGCTCGATAAAGTCTACGATATTACTGAACAAGTAAAAACCTCTGTATATCAGGAGCAGGATCGTGAAGTGACTATGGCTTCGCGCGTATGGGTTGGCGGTGGTGGGGAAGGCTATTTTGAAGTTGAGATGACTTTTGAAAATATGAAGTTGGAGGATAAACATATACAGGAGCCCGCAGGATGTTTTGATGCAGTACAAACGCCGAATTCATTCTGTCGGTTTGACAGGTTTGTCAACATGGATGTTGGTACAAAGCGACTCCCGGAAAGTGTGCTTAAGATGGCCACACCGCTTTACAAAGGTGATACAGGATACTTAACCTGGAAAACAAACCTTGAAGGCTATTTCTGTGATCCCCTGGCGAAGGAAAAACTGTGCTCTTATGATGCGAAGGGAAACATCATGAAAGACCCCACAGGCAAAGACCTTTGCTACAACTACGACGATATAAAAAATATGCCTGACGCATGCAGCACATATAAAAATGATGCTGCGTGTGTGCTAGATAATCAGACATGTGCTGAAGGTTGGTTCGATGAAGGCACAAATACTTGCTACATGTATGAGCAGAAATATACATGTGACAGAGGGAAAGACGTAGTCAGAGAGGTAGAGTCACAGACTAACTCCTGTGTAGGTATGATCCCATGTTCTGGCGGAACATGTGAAACAGGCCCAAAAGAAGAAAACAAAGATTTTGGGAAAGTGGCCGCGTACTCCAATATGGTTCAGTACATGCAAGGTGAAGCAAAATGCGAAGATCCAAACGACCCTAACTCCTGCTCTGTCTTTGAGGGGAAAGCAGAGTGGTGCGGCAGGTCCGTTGGTTTTGTGAACGGACTGGCCAAAACAGATTGCTGCGAAAAGCCGCAGGGTGCTGCTGGGTCACTGGAGGCGATAATGCTGGCCGGGTCGATGATCCGAAACACGAACTGGACCCGAGTGAATGCTCAACTGGTAAACTGGACTGGAGGGGAGAGCGGAACCTGGGCATCAATGGCTAACTCAGTGGGTGAATGGACTGCATCGGCAGGTAAAACTGTCGGACAAATGTGGAACAATGTGACCAGTTCAATAACCAGCGTTTACGAAAACGTGGCCGGTAACCTTGGCCGAACAGTAGGATCATCCGCTGCTGGTGAAAGTGGTCAGCTTGCTAAGGAGACTATGAGTTCATTCGGGCTTGGTAAACTTAAGCAGATGGCCATGGAAAAAGCCTATGACCTGCTTCCCGATACAGTTCGAGACTTCGTATTTAAAAATGTAGCGACAACGGGTGGAGAAATAGTCTTTTCTGCTGCTGTTCAAAACTTTATGCTTGCATTAAATGTAATCGGCTGGATTTATACGGCATATCAAGTCACAAAAATGCTGCTTGAAATGCTGGTGGCCTGCGATCAAAAAGAAATGGAAGCATCTATTCACAAAAATCAGAAATCCTGTTTTACACTGGATACAAACCGTTGTGTTAAATATCTGAATCTGGGATTTACAAAGAAATGTGTTAAAAAAGCAACAGACATGTGCTGTTACAATTCAATGTTATCTCGCGTTATTATGCAGCAGGCCTACCCGCAGCTTGGAATAGACCCGGTTACTTCAAACTGCGTTGGCTTATCAATAGGGCAGATCCAAAAGTTAGATTTTGACAAGATTGATTTAACAGAATGGATTAACGATGCTGTTCAGGTCGGAGAAGTACCGGACCAGTACGCTACATTCTCAGAATCGTCAATAACAGCAAATTTGCCATTTAAAAACGAGAATTATCAACTTCCATCAGAAAGAACAAAAGATGCAATGGGAGGAGAGGAGAATATGATAAAAGCCAGACAGGAAAACGCTCAGGCCATTAAAGAGGAGAACGTAGACTGTAGCTATCTTCCACGCCCTGCGATTTGTGAAGTTGGGTCAACTTATGTAGATCCAATTACAGGTAAGGAAATACCAAAATATTAAAAAAAAGGGGCTGTAAAGCCCCTTTTGTTATTTTGATTTCAGAGTTTTTTCCGGGAATCCTTTCTGACCATACTCACCAGAGAAGAGGTAATAGTCTTTCCCATTAATTGAAGCAGCTGCGCCGCCTGGCATGGTGAACTTTGGACTATCAGAACGGAAAATAATACCTGAGAAATTATTGCTTGACTCATTGCCTTTAAATGGAATGAACACGTAACGAATAACTGAATACTCACCGGCAGGTAGATTAAGTTGGGGGATTTCAGTTCCAGTCGCAGGGCGAATAGCCTGGAAGCTGTACATGGAATTAGTTGGCATTACGTCAGGAGCTGGTTTTGAAGTGAGCTCGCATGTACTCCATTTATTGATGACCGCCCTATCAATCTTGCAGGACGCCAGAGCTGCACTTTGCTTCGATGGGTTGAATCCGAGCATTACCTGTGACTCTTTGGTGTGATTGTAAACATACGCAGCACCGGCACGAACTAGGCTTTCATCGTTATAAGGAAGTTTCTTCGGGTTCGGGACAAAGACAACATACTGGTTAACCTGAATGTATTCGGCGTCAGAGGAGCTGTATAGAGAGCCCAAACTCATAATGCTTAATCCGCTGAGACCGCCTGTCACATATCCCATAGAGCCGCTAATCAAGAGTTTGGAAAGGAAGTTATCTGCATCACCACCTGGCTGAACAGTTTCCTCATTAAAAGAAACGTCAAACCCGGCCAGAGAGTAAGCATTTTTGGCTACAGAATCTTTTGCGTTAGCATGCCAGTAGAGCCCATGAGTGTCGCTGTGCTGGGCGGAGTTAGGGGATTGACCTGCGTTCCCAGCACACCCTACCAGAGACGCACTTGCAACTAAAGCTGAAACCAAGGATACAAACCGTTTATTTTTCATTTATGACCCTTTTTGAATGAATTTTATGTCTAGAAGCATTATTTCATACTCGCCAGTTTCTCAAACAACCTAAATGAAGAAAAAATGGAAAAATATGAAGTGACCAAAAATGAGTCTTGTAAAGAAAAATCCGTCAAATTTAAATCGTATAATAAAGGGGACTAAATATTCAGAGGCTTTTATGGGTAAACCAACAGATGAGCAAAGGGTCATCATTGAAAATGCAAATGCTAATAATATGGTTATTGCAGCACCGGGATCTGGAAAGTCATTCACGATGATAGAGGCGGTGATCTCTATCCTCAGGCAGTTCCCTTATGCCAAAGTGGGGATGGTCACATTTACCCGTGCAGCAACAAATTCATTGGCTGAAAAACTGAAACGTCGATTAAGTAAGAAAGACCAGGATAGGGTGCTGGTCAATACATTCCACGGCTTTATCCGGATGCAACTGGATATGGTCAACTGGAAGGGCAAGATGTTGATTAGCTCGGCACAGCGTTCTGTAATTCACAGGGCATTGAAGGAGTCCGGCGCGCCTTTTCGATACCCGGATGCAGAATTTGCTATTGACGCGATTGGAAGGGAAATGGATACGGACATCATTTCAGTTCGCCATACGCGGCAACAAATCCACTTGTTCAACACCTATCAGGCAATATGTCAGAAAGACCACGTTGCAGATTTGAATGCACTCTCACGTTTTGTTGTGGGCCAGATGTACTCGGGGAAAATGCAGCCACTTAACTTGACACATTTAGTTGTAGATGAAGTTCAGGATACCGACTCGATTCAGTATGCCTGGATCTCACTACATACGAGGGCAGGTGTTAACACTAGCATCGTTGGGGATGATGATCAGGCAATTTATTCATTCAGGGCATCAGGTGGAGTCAAAATATTCCAGCAGTTTGAAAAACAATTCAGGCCCAACATATTTTATTTGAATACTTGTTTCAGATGTGAACCAGAGATTTTGAAGGTAGCAGGGGCATTGATTGAAAAAAATGTTTACAGATACGCTAAAGATCTCCGTTCAGCTAAGGGCGGTGGGGGAAAAGTTCATTTCCGCTCATATGTTGATATGGATGAGCAAATTCAAGGCATTCTCAATCTGATTAACCAAGACCCGATTGGGTGGGCAATCCTCAGCAGAGGTAATGCACATCTCGATCAGCTTGAAAGCCTGATAGAGCAGCCGGTACTTCGTTATGGTGGGAAGTCATTTTGGGATGAAAAGGAGACAAGCGATGTATTGCATTTGATGGCATTCTTCCGACATTCCAACGATGTCCGGTTAATGAAGAGGGTGCTGGCGCTTTTCGGTGAAAATGAAGAGGTCTTGGACCAGACAGCATTGAGCATGAAAGGAAGAAAAGTAACTTTTGGTGAACTGAACATCCCGAATGAAAGTTCCCTGGAAACAAGAACGCTTCATTCAAACTTCACCCGGTTTACACAGGAGACTCGGGAAAAGGTTGAAATAGAAAAAAGGTTCGCAAATCTGATTAAGTGGATGGAGTTGTCGTCGATAAAAATGAGGACGCAGAAAGGATCACCATCACTGAGCAGAATTGCGCTGGATACCTGTAAGCAATGGGCCGAAAAGACAGGCTGGCAAAATATGATAAATCGAGCTGCGGCGATGTGTCTGGGGCCAAAGAAGAAGGATGAGGAATATACACCGGATAAAGTAGTTTTATCGACGTTGCACGGTTCGAAGGGTCTTGAATGGAAAAATGTAATTATTATGAGTTGTAATGCAGATCAGATTCCAAGTAAGCGGTCTGTGGGGCAGGAGGCGATTGAAGAAGAAAGACGACTGCTTTTTGTTGGGTTTACACGAGCAGAGCAACAGCTGCATGTAATGTGGTACGGTGATCCGTCTTTCTTTTTAAGCGAATGTGCTGAAGATAAATTGAAAGAGGCTGCGAAAAGTAGAACAGAATCCCCTTTGACAGAATAATTTTGATTTCTTTATTTACAGGAATGAACCCGTGTAGTATAACGTATATGAGCTTGAATTTATTGCTCCCACATTTCAAGTAACTTTATAAAAGTTACTTTGCGCGTTAAGCGCATATTCAGCCGTGAAAAGCGGCCAGCTTTCTAAAGCTGCAAGGCACCACCGGCAAAATGTCACCTTTGTCGCTGGTGCCTTTCCCATGTCTGAAAAAGGACAATCGAATTTACCAAATCGTAACTAACTTAGCTCTTAATTGAGCTATTTTCGTTGCGTACTTCTAATGCCAGAAAGTATAAATCAGGCGGTTCATAGCTTACGGGAGATGAATGACAGGCTTTGCCTTTGTGTTGGGATATTTAATGATTCCTTCCTTCTTACTATATATAGGTGACCCCAAATGTCTAAAAGTAAAGCACGCAGTAAAGCTCTTCTCATCGCCTTCGCTGATCTGATCCCAGATATGGATAAGGTGGTTAACAAGAAGTTATTGGATTCTCTGAATGTTTATTCAGGGCATGATAATGACCTTATTGTTATTATGAATGAAGATGGTCCAACCATAATTGAACTGAATTCTTTGAAATCAGTTTCAATGCTGGCTCAAAAGCTTTCTGCTTTTTCTACTTATTATCATGTGGAAATGCAGCAAATTCTTGTCAATCCAATTGACTTTGAGAAAGCTTACACACTTCTCAAAGAAGCACCTGCAATTCCAATGTTTAAAACTTTAGCCGATCTGGATAAGTTCTTAAATGAAGAGTTTGAAAAGTACGGGTTGAACACATTTCTTGATGTGGATAACCTTGATTATTCACTCGCTAAATCCAGAGAGTTAAAAAATGATCAGTTGGTTGCCTGGGTTTCTGAAATTATTGAGAAGCGCGAGAAATTAGCATTGCGTAATCGATTTAATGAAGTGACCAAAGCACATTATGAAACTGTAGATGCAATGTATGCAGCCGTTCGCCCATTAATGAAAGAGTTAGGTTTTCCTGATGAACTCATGTTACACACCTTTAGTGAATTGAGCGTTTTCGATTCCAAAGGCTGGGATTATGCTATCAAGTCGAAAATTGAGTTTCTCACTAAACGCGAGGAGCAATGTTTAGATTATCAAATGAAAGCAGATAAACGGCAAGCGACAGTTGATGAACTCTTGGCACAAATCAATAACGCTAAAACGGTAAAAGCACCAAGATCTTTTGGTCAGCTGTTTGGCTTTTCTGTTATTGCCATGATGACATTTATGTTCATTGTAAACAAATTTATCTAATCCTGTTAAGGGGAAACCCTGACGGGGCTTCTCTTTGCTTAAATTGAGGAGAGAAGTAATGTCATATCTTGAATATGTTAATGAAGTAAAAGTGTCCGGGATAGTTATCAGTGCAATGGAGAAAGAAATGACTAGCGGAAACGTTGGGTTATTGATAAAGCTCAAAAACAGAATGAAAACTGAAATTAATGGTGAAATTACTGAGAGAGAATTTTCGATTCAAATCAAAGTATCACCAGAGATGTATTCAGGCTGTTTCACTGGTATAAATCAAGGTGATGAGTTAATGGTCTCCGGTTATCTTGTTGTGGATACCATCACATTGGAAGGGAGAGAGCATCCTCTTGACTACATGAGAGTAGTTGCAACAAGTAAGTTAGCTCACATACCTAAACCTCCTAAGGGTTTTGGGCAAAGTAGCTTTAGACAGATCTGACATTTAAACCACCCAAAAGGGGAGAAATCCCTTCATGGGAGTTCTCCCTTAGGAGATCCCATGAAACAAAAAATAAGGCCGACTGCATTTTGCAGTAAGCAAATGGATTTTTTCTCTATATTCGATTTTGAAGAAGAGGAAAAAGAAATAATAACTATAGTTGAGTCTCCACTTGACTATATAAATGATGCAATAGCCGCACAACAAAGTATTCAATCAGAAGATAAACATTCAGGCCCGGAACTGGAGCCTAGTGTGTCGGAAGATGTTGCTTTGCCTGGTAATTGTCCCAAACTACTCAAAAATCAAATTCTGCATGACATTAGTTTTGCTGCGGAAACTGATTATCTCTTCACTCTAGAAGAGTACAGTGCGGAGTTAGGTGGTCTGGTTTTTGACTGGGCCCCTGAAGATGTATATCAGTTATACGTCGTCGCAATGGAAGAGTCGTTGGAAAACGTAAGGCATCTCGTCATTACAAAATCACTCTATTCCACTGATGAATTCGGTAACATAACCGTGAATCCGCTTCTTGAAGCCGAAACACGGTGGTATATGTCGAAATCATTTGAGCTTACATGTGCCACTCATGGTATTGATGCTATTGAGTTCAGGTCAGAGCTTAAAAAAAGCTTATATGAATATACGCACAGTTACGGAGGTGAAAATGCTGAATTAGCTCGTTATCATCAAGATAAAGAGGTTATTCTGCATGATTGTAAGGAAGAGATGGGATGGGATATCTTTTTCGAACAGGACTATTTGTTGCAAGAAAACAAACTGGCAATGAAATGGACTGATCGGGATATAATGGATGTCTATTCTAAAGTATTTAAATCAACAATTAATTTGTTTGAAAAACTTGTCGTTAATAACAAGTTAACCTTAAGAGATACTTTTGGTTGGGTAATCGTAAACCCTACATTTGAACGCCAGTTTGAATGGATTGAGTCAGAAGTATTCGAAATCGTAGGAACTCATCTTGGTTACAACGTTGCCGCTATCAGAACACAGATGGCGACCGCGTGTAGGATGACTTTCCACTAACATGCCACTGGCAAACATCTGCCAGCGGGCGGTGTTTGCATTTTACCGGAGTTTTAAAAATGACTAACGCCGCAACTGTATTAAAATCCGACAATTCCGTACAGGAAGAAATCATTGGTAATCTGTTACCCGCAAATGTTATATCAAGTAAGATGTTTGCGAATAAAGAACAGTATTATCTTGTCAAAGCAAAAGATTTATTTGGCATTCCTGAGATGGATGAGGATATGATTGTTCCAGTGTTTAAAAAGTTTTCTCCATATCGTGCGAATCTGAATAAGGACTATATACCAAATTCTCGAATACTTGAGCAAGTAGTAAAATTGCTTGTAAGTAACGATATAGATTTGAGTGTATGCCTGAAAGGAGAATCTGGATCAGGTAAGACTGAAATGGCAATGTATATTAGCCATATGCTGAACTGGCCGCTAACCATAAAGCAAATCAACAGCAATATTCGCGCTGATGAGCTGGAAGGTGAGCGTAGTCTTATTAACGGTAACACCAGTTTTGTGCCTAGCGAGCTTGTAACGGCATTTCAGGAAGGCCACCTCATTCTTCTGGATGAAGTGGACAAGATTGACCCTGATACTGCCGCAAAGCTTCATATGCCTATAGAGCGAAAGCCCTGGTCACTAGCTGCCAACGGTGGCGAAGTGGTTAAGGCAAATAAGTTTACGCGGTTTATGGGTACTTCAAACACAAACATGAGTGGGGGATCTCGTAAGTTCGTTTCATCGCAGCGGCAGGATGCAGCGTTTATCAAGCGCTTCCTGATTGTGGAGATGGAAAGGCCTTCAGAGGTTGCATTAACCAACGTTTTGCTTAAACGCTACAATAACCTGCCTATGCTGGTAATTGAAAAATTCGTTTCGGTAGCCGTTGCAGTAAACAACACAGGAACTGACGACAGTGTAATGGATATACGCCAGCTTGTGGCATGGGTTGGAACGTCAATGACGTTAAAGACCATGTCCTTACTGGATACATTTAAAATTGCTTTTGCGTCGGCTCTGCCTGCACATGCCACTGGTATGGTGTTGGAAGCCATCGACTTAATTCTCGGTGACGACAAGAACCGTACAATGGAGTATTACACTGCAAAAAAGTAGTTATAGATGGGACGAGTTATCAGAAGGCTGAATGCCGTGTGACAGACTTTGCTCATCTTACGTTTTACGGTTTTCTGAGTGCAAACGGAACTGAAACTTTCGTGATTGCACAAGATGGAAATCAATATATAGGTCTGAAGCAGCATAATAATGACTATTCATTTATTTGTTATGAAGTCTGTAACAAAGATATGGAAGCCATGATTAAGGGCCTTGAATCAAAAGGATTCATGTATCAAGGGAGCATTCAATCGGCGGATGTCGAAAATGAATTTCCTGGAATTCTTTTAACAACACTTGAAAAGTAATATTATTAACCCTATCGGGAAATCTTTCCCGACGGGGAGGTTTTCCCATTTCTAAATCTGGAGAAAACCTATGACTTTCAATACTTCTAAACTTAATAAAGTTTCTGCAAAGGAAATCAGTGAAAACTTTATAAAAGCATATCCTGACTTGCAGGAAGGTGCTGTTATAACAAAAATTGAAATTAGTGGGTGTCAGGGCTCTCGGCGAACTGATAAAATCGAACTGTCCTATGGCGGTGATGATATAACAGACCAGAAGAGCGTGTCTAAAAGCGAAGTTCGCTGGATAGACATAAAGGCACTGAGTTTCAAAAGCACTATCACTAGTCGAATTTCAACCCTTTGTTCACGGTTGTGCATCCGCTATAGCAATATGTGGATACTGCCAGTTGAAAGGATGGAGGAGTTTCTCGAAGAGGCACAAGAAATCGAACGTGAATTTCAAGCCGGTATCCAGAACGTGGTTGATAACTATGACACTCATATTCAGGCTGAGAAAGATCGCAGTCCGTTGATGTCAGATTTAATTGACCAGTTGAAATTGACTAAAGATGATTTTGTTAAATCATTCCGGTTTAATCTGGCACATTTCATTCCGTTTTCACCGATTAGTGTGGAGGGGGATGAAACGCAGGACTTTTATCAAGAACAACTGATAACTGACTTGGCCGATGAAGCTATGAAGGTTTATACAAAAATCAGCAAAAATGATAATTTGCGTTCCAGCACGATTGACCGATTAAAGCAGATGCAGGATAAAATAATTAGCTTCATGTTCATTCATAAAGAGGCTGTTGTTCTTGCAGAAGCTATTAAGCATATCATGAATAATTTACCAAAAGGTGCCATTTCTTCTCCCCGTGATGTTGCGGTATTAAAGCAGTGGTTCTATTTCATGAGCGATGCGTCAATGCTGAAACGTATTATCTCCGGTGAACAAAAGGTAACCGACTGGCTGGATTCCATAACCCGGTCATTCAATATCGATTCACAGGTTACAGCGGCTAACTCTCTGAATACTGCTGAGGATGATGTTTTTTCTTCAGCAAATGTTTTCAGAGAAGACCCGGTTGAAGATCTTGAGAACAAGGCAGTGAATGCACCTGAGCCTGCTGTTGGCCCTGATGAAGATGTTTCTATTCAGGCCAGTGGTAGTAATAGAGCATTTGACTGCGAACTCGAATTGACCGGTTGGTAATTTAGTCTTGTAAAAATATCCCCAGATGGGTACTTCACCATCTGGGTGAGTACCCTTTATCAAATAAAGGTACTCAAATGAAATTTGATTTAAAATCTTCACCACGCCATATTCAACGCCTGACGAATATAGCCAGCGTGATAAGCGGTATAAATGGGATTTATGTAATTATTGACAATAAGGTGAGTACACCTTATTTCAACACCCAAAACAATGTCTGTGTTTTACCTAACGGTGATTATAGCGATGAGAGATTTGTCAAGCTAATTGAAGGATTCATATGTCATGAAGCAGGACACGGTCGTTATACAGAGCATGAAGTATACCGTGAAGCTTTTGTTGGAGAATTGATCAATGCAGATGGCTTCATCAGTATTGATGATGACTTGAAGGCTGATTTTCAAAACCTAAAACAAAAGCAAAAAGCATATGCTCGTGCTTGTCGACTAAAAGGACTTATTAATCTTTTTGATGATGTCCAGATGGAAGCGAAGACGGGTATTGATTATCAGGAGGCAAAAAAACGCCTCGCGGTGACTTATGCCTTGATGGTTGAAGCTGGGCGTATGACGGTTGATATTTCTTCAACCCCTCAAAACCCGGTTCAGTTTATTGAAATGTACCTGCTTAATACATTGCGGGTTAACGTTCTCCAACAAGAAGGGCATAAAGAAACGCTTGACCCATTTTTCGATTATGCAAAGAAAATCCTTGCACCTGTAACTTCAGAAGTCGATGAGATCATTCATCAAGCTCTAAGTTGCAAAAGTACGCAAAATTGCGATTCTCTGGCGCGTAAAACTCTGGCTCTTTTAGAGCGTTTAAGGGATGAAGCAAAAGAGAAACAGCAAGAAGAGGAGCAGTCGAAAGACCCGCATGACGATACAGATGAATCATCTGGCTCTGAGAATGAACCTGATACCGAACCCAATGGTGATAGCCAGGGTGAAGGGGATGGTGATAAAGAAGGTCAAGGCGATGATTCTGGTGATGGTAAGGCGCCTGCGGAAGGTAATGGGTTACCGGACCAATCCGGAGGGGATGAACAAAATGCTGAGAACTCTAACGGCGAACCTGATGGTGAGTCTGAAGGTGATGAATCGGCGACCCCCGGCTCGGATGATGCTGACTCGACACCTTCCCTAAACGACAGTTCAAATGGAAATTCTTCTGATGGGGAAAGTAACTTTTCTCCTGAACAGTGGGATATGCTTGCCAAATTGCTGGATGATTTTTTAAACAGTGATGAGGAAAGCGAGGATTTTCATGAGGTTCTTGCAAAAGAGATCTCCGTAATTGCTGCCAGTGTGTCGGATGAGGTTAAAGCTGAATTTGGTGCAAGTGAGTGGGATGTTCCAGATTTGAACATTGATCTGAATGTCTACAATGAAGCATTAAATATCAGCCAGACCCTTGGGGCAGATTTATCTGTTTTACAGCAGGTAAAAATGCGTGGTCAATTTAAAACCCGTGATAGAGGCTTGTCATTCGATATTAATCGACTGATCCAGTCTCCGATGGGTGTTAGGGATGTATTTCGGTCACAAAGCGAATCTAAAAACCGGGGCCACGTCGGCTTGGTCATTGTTCGTGATATTTCAGGTTCAATGAGTCTGGAACACCGTTATATCCATGCAATTAAGACTGACCTTGCATTAACTCTGGCAATTGAAGCTATTTCAAAAATGCATGTTGCTAATGTGATTTATCCGTTTGTAGACAAAGATTTTGAAGTTATCAAAACGTTTGATGAAAACGCGGAAGAGAAACTTTCAAAATTCTCACTTGGCTGCAAGGGCAATAATACCCCAACGGGTTCTGCATTAAATGCTGCTTTAGAGTTGTTACTTGAAAGCCAGTTTGACAGGAAAATTGTTTTCCTTATTACTGATGGTTATCCGACTGAGTCGGCTTACACCATTAATGATGTTTTTTCAGTTGCTGAAAGTAACGGCATTGAAATCGCTGGTGTTGGTATTAAAACTGATGTGTTGATGGGTTTTAATGAGGGCACCTTCGTAAATGTTGATGATATTTCTTTATTGCCGAATGAGGTCAGTAAATTAGTACATCAAATTCTATCTAATTAAACTCTACCCAATCGGGGCAAAACGACGCCCGGTTGGGTCGCTTTGCTCCCTGAAGGATTAAGGAGCAATATATGACTCAGATAAAGACTTACCGTGTCGAGTATGAAAAAGTCGGGACGATGCATCGTGTCCGTATTTTTGGTCGCATGGGTGAAATTGTCAAAAGTGAATTGCCAGAAGAAAGAATTCTCCGGGATGTATCTATACCAGAGGGTAATGGAGAAATGGCAACGTCAATGGTTGATGGTTTTATCCAGCGTCTTGAAAATATCGGCTTCAAGACTGAAGCGTAATTGTTGAGGGCTCTTGTGGGCCCTCATTCTTAGATTCTGCGTTGTGGGTTTCTCCCTGTTTTCTGCATCGCAGAGGGCATTGAGAAACCCACAATGCCAGATAAGAGAGAACAAATGACTTATGCATCCCAGGCTGTTAAGCGTACACCACATGAAGTCACTGACCACTTTATAAAAATGGTTCACGCTCGTATAGCGGAAGTATCAGGCTGGCGCTATGTATTCGATAGAATACCGGCATTTAAAGACGCTTGTGATAAAGCACCTGGCCAGGTTCCTTGCCCATTTAGTGGGGTCGGGAAATCAAAGTTCCGGTTCCGTAAAAAGGACCTCTTTACCGGTTGTGCCATTCACAATGATTTTCCAGTGAATGCATTTTGTGACGGTATTGATGTATTGGCAGAGTACTACAAGCTGAGCAAGACCCAGACTTGTAAGAAGATCCTGACTGATTTCTTTGGGATGGATTTGTACGCTCCATTAACTGATGCGGATCTCGAAAGTGAACGTCGTTATAAATCAACAGTTCGTGCAACCGAAACGCTTGACAGCGATGAAGTTGAAAAACGAGGGCGTAAACTTGAAGTGATATATCACTATACCGGTGAAATCAAACCTGAGAGCCCTGTGTGGGTGTATCTCCGAAATCGAGGTCTTAATCGAGTTCTGAGCAACCTTCCCAAGGATTTAGGTCTGAACAAACGACTTTACTACATGGATAAGTCACTGGAAAAACCCACGATTTACCCGGGAATGATCGCAATTTATCGCGATACCCGTGGGCGTCCTCTGACAATCCACAGAACGTTCGTCGAGTTAAATGGTGATAAGGCACATGTTGAGAATCCGAAACTGATGATGAAACCGCCTGCCGATATGACTGGCGGCTCAATTCAGCTGTACGATCCACACTTCAATCCAGGTACCCGTACCTGGACGTTAGGTGTGGCTGAAGGCATAGAAAACGCGCTGTCAGTTACTGAAGCGACTTCAACACCGTGCTGGGCCGCGAGCTCTGCCTGGTGCCTTGAAAACGTTGAAGTGCCGGATAGTCTCCTGCCTCCCCCTGGTGTGAAAGTAATACAGTTTTACATCTGGGCGGATAAGGATCTTGTGAATACAAAAGGCACTTCCCCGGGAATGGAGTCAGCTAAACGACTTCAGGAACGTATGAAAGAGTTTTTTGCAAAGCGATATCCCACTTCAGAGCTGACAATTAAAGTCTTTGAACCTGATTTCGATATTCCTGTAGGGAAGAAAGGAGTCGACTGGAACGATGTACTAAAATTAACAGGACCGGATGGATTCCCCGTAAAATGGGCTCCTGAATGTCTTGCTCAGCTTTAAATCCGATAACTCCCCCGCCTTTTCAGGCCGGGGTGGGTTATCTCTTTAGTGTTTATTTACGTTAAATCCTAAACAGATAATCCGATTTCCTTCGTGAAAATCACCTGTTATTCAGGTTTTTTTTACGGCTGAGATGCTTGCTCAGTTTAATAAATGTGCGATACATCTGGCTACGGTCGGTTGTATGACATGGTATATCCATAAAACTTAAAACCCCTGACGGGAGTATTACCGTTAGGGTGATGCTCATCGTTAAATATCGGAGAGCATTGTTATGAATATTGAAAATCAAGATTTATTTAATACGTTCGCTGCTGTGATTTCATCTCATATCGTTGAGCAACCATCTTCGTGTTATTACCTTCATGATAATGAAATTGACTTCACGATTTTAAAACACAGCATAATAGATAAAGACAAAAACCTGTTGTACGTTATTCGTCCTTCAGGAACCTGTTTGTTGCGTTGTGATAAATACTTCTTTCCGAATTACTATCTTACAAGTCGTGGAGATTATAAAGCATTTAAGTATGTGCATTTTAATCTTGCAACACGAGAAGCGGAAGAAATCACCTGGCAGCAAGCTTTTGAAATTTTGTCCAAGCCGGGAAGACCTCCATTAAGAGGTTCACTTGGTAAATTTGATTATTTAAAACTTGTTATTGATGATCTTCGTGCGCGAGGGTATGCCGATTTCCTTCCAGCATACAACCTTGATGGCCTTCGTCACTTTGCAGTAAAGGATGAGCGACCATCACTTGTCAGTTATATCGACAATGTCATGGCACTTTGCGCATAAAGATAACACATATTTTTACTACATCCCTGATGGCACCTCCCATCGGGGTGGCCCTCAGAGTTGAATCTGGAGGTCTTATGAAATTAGCTACAGATCTGGTCAATGCGGTTCTGATAAAGAATGGCATTGTACCAACTTCCATTAATGAGTTGCCTGTAACGTCGCTGGTAAAGCCATTGACACAAGTGCATCTCAGCCTGTATCTGAAAACAACGCATTTATCTCAGTTCGTCCCTGACTACGTTGAGTCTCTGAAAGATTGTCCGGTTTCGTATGATATCGGCCTTGAACTTCAGCAGTGTATCAACAGTGCTGAATTGCTCTGTGAAGACATGGAGTCACTTGAGTTTATCTCTGTATGGATAGAGCTCTATACGTGTAATTCAAAGCAACAGCGGTTTGAGAAAAGTAACTTTTCTTTTCGAACTGAAGATATCGAGCTGGCTAAGATGCTGTCTTGCTCGCATGAAATCTTAATAAGTCAGGCGGCTTGTTTCTGGCTTTTGTATTTTGAAGATTTCATGAAATATGTTCGTAATAGGCTCTGTGCATTACTCAGACAGGTTTTAATTTTGATTGCAGGACTGCGAAATGTATACCTGCAACGGAATGAAGATCAGTTGATTAAGAGAGTTAAGCACGGGAATGAAATGCTGGAGGTGACTCTTAAAGCTGTTGCACTATGTTCAATAGAAAGGTATCTGAAATCATATGCCTCTTTACGAACAGAAGCGGCGGCTTCTGGGTTTATCAAATGCATTCAGTCTTATATCAGTACTGGTTGGAGACATGGCTATATAGTCTGTCAATATTCAAAAAATGGACGGTCTCTTGGTAAGTCATTACCACTTTTTATAAAAGAGACATCTGAGCATAATATACAGAAACGTGTCAATCGCCTTATATCTTCCACGATTTCGGGGCGAAATAAAGATTTAGGTCTTTACGATTTCTGATTAACATTACCCATCCGGGGATTACATCCCTGATGGGTGTAATCCCATTTTTTATTTAAGTGAGGATTACATGAAAATTATTGAGAAAATCATTAATGCATTTCTGATATCGCGTAAACATTCAGTGAAGGTCAGTAATGTTATCTGCTTGAGTGGCACCGACGGTAAATTTACTGGAATATGCTGTGACGCCGATGTTTCATTTGATTTTCTTTATTCGTATGCCCCCGCATACAGTTCAACATTTTTAGATATCCCGTTTCCTGGGTTTGAAGACCAGGACATCGCGGATTGTGTTAAATGTCAGTTAGATGTAGTTAAAAATAAACGGAATCGGTCTTTTTTAATTGACCATATTAGATTTCCAGTTTCCTCAAGGGAAGGATTCACTCTGACACGCGGTGATAGTTACGACGTGACTGAATGTGAATATAATAAGGAACGATTGCTACATCTGACCCGACAAGGACGTTTTTGTGAAGACTATCTCACGTTCAAGGATGGCCTGAGTTCCTTCTTTTCATTTGTGAATTTCGAATTACATGAAATAGTGAAGGAAGGTATACGTTTGGCACTTGATGTTTTAAACAAGATTACATCTGATCAACCAGACCGTCTTATAAAAGACTTTAAGTATCATGATTGCTTCGGCAGTTATAATGTACAAATATTTTCTAAGGGTCTGCCAGTTGATATCCTTGAAACGATGATTGCACCTGATAGGTTGTTGTCTAACTTGTCAGGTAGTCGTCAGATTATGAAAAATGCAAGTCGCTATCTTAAAGGCTTTGCCCTCAGTAATCGTGTTTACATGAAATACGGATGGCGTTTAGCAGATGTTGACACATCTGACTATGCGAAAGTTATGTCAGATAGAGAAATGCATGCCAGAGATGATCTTAAGGCGTTTTGCAGTGTCTTTTTTAAAGAGTGTTTCGCATCCGGAAAATATGAATACGAAGCATACCTGAGTGAAAGACAACACGCGATTCGTAACGGGTATTAATACTTATTATCAACTTATCTAATCCCTGAGGGAATTCTTCCCTTGGGGAGGATTCCCTCTTAACCGAGGGCTACAAAATGAAAGCGATTTATAAAATAATTGAAGCGATGCTGGTGAAAATGGGCTTTGAAGGTGCCGTGATCCAAAGTGTCAATCTGGAAACGGGTGTGATTCAGAGTCTAGTTGTTAAGGCTGATATTCCTGTCCGGACTTTAATGCCGCATTTAAGGCGATATCTGCGCGATTGTGAGCCTTTATGGGGACATGACGTGGATTACCACCCTATAGCACAATATTGCTCAGGAGCTGCGTTGTTGAAGGCTGGGCCGGTCACTCTTGAAACCTTTCGGTTTGAGGTTTCAGTGTCAACTGCTCACCTGCGGCTTGTGGATGTTGAGCCGGACTGTCTAAATGAGGGTGTGAACCGTGAAAAACTGGAGTATGTATATTACCGCTCCAGCAATGCAGACAAGGATCTAATACTTGGTATGGTTGAAAAAGGACATAATTTTATCAACCATCTGCATGAACTTTTACGCTCGCGCTTATCAACGGCTTTGCCGCTGATTTTCGCAGTTACAGAAAAGATTGCGGAGAGTTCAGTTCCACAAGTAATCACCAGCTTTTTCAGTGTTGACCATCAAATCAATGCCCAGATAGTAGTCGAACCTGTACCCGTTTCAGTCGCAGACCAGATAATTTCTGCTGACTGGAATGTGTGTAGTGTTTCAGGAGCGGATAAGTTCCTGAACCATGTTAATCGTTATCTGTCGGGTAGGGTGATGAAGCGGCGTATTTACGCTGTTATAGAAGCTTGCGACGGTGGATCTTTATCCCTCAATGCGAACTTAGGTTGCTTTACATCACCTCTTCTCGTAACTGAGTATAAAATGGTTCAGTCACACTCTTCATCGCTTTATCGAAAGGCTATAAATAACTCGCTTAAGCAAGTTAATTCGTATGCTCCAGAGCATTCAGATGACCTGCTTTCTATGTAATTAATTTTACCCATTGGGGAAGCGTATTCCCCGTGGGGGTTGCTTCCTTTCTTCATTAAAGAGGAAGTGAATATGTTTAATGAAAGTGATGATAAAAACTTTGTTAGTGCAATGCTTAAATGTCAACTTGGCCTGAATATAAGCCAAGAGGATATTACAATATATGACAAAGAAAATCATTTTGAACAACTTTCTTTTAAAGCAAATGTGGCGCTTGATGATTTGTTATTTTATCTGGATTTATATATATCAGAATTGATTAAGCATAATGCGCCGTATTCTGAAACTGAAGTCCTTCGGACTAAAATCAAATACTTTCTTAAAGTATATGAAAAGTCTGGTTTTCAGAACATAAGAATTCGCGGTTATCATAACGCGCACAGTACTATAGATATTGTCGATATCGCATCATTAATATTGGCGGGGTCTGTACCGGAGTCTGAACATGATTCAATAGATCCTGTTTTAAGAAAGGAAATCTATCAAAATCGCATGAGTGTTGAGGGTAAAGTTCTCATTGCCCGTTTTGCACTTAAGCAATTTTTCCATTCTGATTTTGGTGATTTCATCTTAGAGTTCGAGAAAAGTATCTCCAAGTGTTTGAATACTTCTCTCCAGATAATTAAATCTGTAAAGAACTCATTTAACCGTTTAGGTCAATATCAATATCAGCGTCGTGTAAAAGATGACCTGACTTTGCATCTTGATTTGAATACAGATGAATACCCGGCCTGTATGCCAGACCTTTACATCGGTTTCAAGGAGTCTGAAGGGACGACGGGAGTGTATCGCGATGATGAAAAAATCATTCGTCTTTATACTGGCGTTAGTTCCGGAAAGGATGTTCCTGTAATGATGACCGTTCGATTCACTGGCTGTGACGGGAGTGTTTTGTCTGAATCATCGCACGGTACTTTCTGTTCCGTGGGACCTACCGGCCGAGTGCAGGTTTGTGACAGAGTTGCGTTGGTCCAAGAAGCGGTCGAAGAGTTACGGGATGTTGTTTAACCCTTGTTTTTTACCTCTTCATTCCAAAAAGTAACTTTGTTCTACCAAATGACCGCGCTACCTATTCTGATCAACTTGCAGGAAAGAATGGCGCAGTAGTACATATTTTTAATCCACCCACTGGGGAAGTCGCTCCCCTGTGGGGCACTTCCTTTAATAATCCTGAGGAAGTGAAGATGACTAATTCTACTGATAACCAGAACTACGTTCGTGCAGTACTGGCAGGCATTGGTATTGATTTTGATGAAACAGAGATGTTTATCAGTGTCTCTCATTGCCAGAGCGACGAAGTTTCGTTTACATGCAGTATATCAGCCAGTGAGTTAAGAGAATCTGCGGGGCATTATGTGGATACTCTTAATGATACCCAACTGGCTGGCCTGGATGCGGATGCACTCAAGAAGCGACTGGTTTACTTCCTTGAGGTTTTCGACCTGGTTTCCGGTCAATATCTGGATATTTCCGGTAAACATTTCGCGACCAGCCGCTTTGAATACGACGATGTCTGTAGTGAGATCCTGAGTAACTCTGCGGACAGCGCCCAGCCAGGTGGCTATGATCGTGAAGAGTACAAAAGACTGATGGAAGTTGATGGTCAGGTTTTAATCGCCCGATTTGCACTGGAAAAATTCTGGGATACGCATTTTATTGGGCTTATCAACTATGTATCAGATGAAATAACATCCGGGCTTTATGAGGTTTATCGCACGTTCAGTGATATAAACATGGCCGGTTATACATTTAGTGAGTATTCATATACGCGTCGTATTACCGACGAACTTAGTTTGCATATTTCACTTAAAGAGGACGATTTCGAAGAGCAATTAACCGATTGTTATATGGATGAAACAACGCTGCCGTCTGGCAAGGTGGTTTTACGCCGTAATAATGAATCAATTATTGGGATTTATGAAGGATATGCTTCAAAATCTTACTTTCCTATGGTTGCTAATGTTAGAGTCCTTGATACAGATGGTGAAGTTGTTACTGAACTTTACCAAGGGGTGAATGTATCAGAATTAGCTGGTGGTCGGATTAAAATCCATGACCGTCAGGAATTAATTTCTGAGGTGTTCGCTAACTTACGTGAATTCATCCCAGCATCAGAGGATAAAATCTTTGATGCGGCATGAGTCCTGAAGGTTGAATTATATATTTTCAGGTTTTTATACTTCTAAGAAGGCACGGTTATCCGTGCCTTTTTTTTTGCTTTCGTCAAAACTTGCATTGATTTCACAATTTTACAACGTTCTTACTGCCCTATATGTTTTACGGTACTGTACTCTTGGCACCGTTACATGTAAGCCTTCCATTACCTTCTTCAACCAAACCTAGCCTAATTTACATCCTTCCAGCTGTTTCCTTCTCTGCTTCTTTTACTCGAATGTTTTGCCCCTTGCTGACGTTTCCGGCAGCACACAGTCCGAATGCTGGAGCCTCCAAATTACTTTTTACTTCTTTTGTTTCGGTTTCGCGAAAATAGGTCTCTTATCTGAAAAATGGATCGTTAGAGATTTGTATACTGTTTAAAACAAAGGAGTCACTATGCCTGCCACTACAATCCTGAGCAATAACCCTGTGAATTCGGTCTTCTCTAATGACAATAGCCATTTCACATACCGGCATATTGATTTCAGTATTGAGCTACTGCTTTCTTCAGGAACTGACTCACAACTGGAATATCTGTTTCTCAAACCGGCGGCTGAAGTAAAGATCGATTTACAGCGCCGTTTAGCTAGTGGGGAACGTTACGTTACAACCGAGAGTTGTGACAATTTTAGCGAAGTTGATGGCTGCATGGGACACGATTGCTGAGGACTTTATAACGGCAGGCGTCCGATTTAATACAACACGAGACACTATCACCTAATGATGACTGAATCGTTCTTTGACTGGGTTGTGTATTGCATCACAGGCGTAATACTGGCATCTGCGTTCCTCGAAGGAAAAAGAACCCGTTTTCCGGCTGCATTTTTTTACGGAAGCATTGTGCTGCTGGTCGTTTTGATAGTGGCCGGTGCCCTCAACTGGTGGTTCTACCGTTCTAAATTCGGCTCAGTTGTCGTTATTTTTGCCGCGACAACGCTGTTAATGACCCGATTCAGATTGGTTATTTATGCGTTCAGGTTTCGGACGCTGGTGGCAGATCTCCAATCACATGTAGCCAAGGGATTCAGGATAATCCTTGTCTTACCCGAAAATGAAGACGAGAAGACCGTTTTGCTTAGCAAATTGTCGAAAGTGATACATTCTGGGACGTTGTTTTATACCCGAACAGCTCTGGGTCCATATTCTGGGGATCTCCTGCATGCTCTGGGACAAAAGCACCGAAATGGCGAGGGCTATCTGCTTCTTTGTGAGCAACAACTTCCGGCTCGAACCTGGCTAAGCACTGTAGAAAACGGTCAACCAGAGAAGTCTATTGCAGTTAATTTTCATTCGATCCCTGATATGGAGTGATACCCCTATGAGCAATACAGATTCACAGACCGTACCAGCTGATGCCCTGTGTGAAAACAGTTCTCAGGTGAAAATTCAGCTAAGTCGAAGCGCCTCACGAGCATTGACGACGGCGAAAGAAATTCTTGAAACCCGAGGGCTGGTATCCGTATCCACTGAAGACCTTGTTCAGGCCTGTCTCGAAGAAAATCAGCCACTCGACCTGGCAAGTATCTATCTTGAGCACCGGCTAAAACAGAAGGGAACCAGTATCTGTGAATTTTAGTGTTTTCCAACCTATTGGGGAAATTCCGGAATGTGTTTATATAGCTGTAAGTAAAGCACTCTACAGGTAAATAATGAAAAGCAAAATTCACTCTTCAGGAACGTCCGGCACGAAACGAGTACTTAAAACGGATATTGCGTTGCCTCTGCTTTGTTGGGTGTTCACCAGTCCATTCAGTAACTGGACTGATAAGTTTTTTACCGGCACAGAAGTGCCGGAGGGCTCGCTGCCGGGTCTAGAACAGGCGCCTGAGGCTATCTTCCGATTTGTGCTCAATGACGAAGGTTTTGATGTTGGTTTTGACGCGGTGGGAATGGATCTCTGTTGTTTCTCTATCCCGCTTTCGACGATGCCCACAAAGAATCTGGACGACGAAGAGACGTTGTCGAGGCTTACCGGCGACGTGATACACGGCGTCCTGCTTTCGCTTCCGGAGTACATTGAAATGCCAGACAGGCTGGTCTATCAGCTAACTGATGAGGTCATGGCGTTCAATTCACACTGTGGCAACGGAATTCTACATGGATGGACGACGGCTCAAGAGTTGTGGCGAAACGAGATCCTGCCACGCACCACTATTTTGATGCAGCAGACATCAGTCATTCACTGAGTTCCGGGGGCTCTGGATGAAAAAGCGACTTTACCTTCTTGAATGGAAACTTCGTGAGACAAGAGCCTGGTTAGGATGGATGGTGTTCTGGATTATCATCAGTTTTATGTTTTTATCAGCGATGTTCATGACAGGTCATTTGTTAAACAAAGTTGTCCTCCAGCCCGTTTGGCTGTGTATCTGGTCTTTACCCTGGCTGGGCTTCTTGTTGAAGGTACGCGTGACCGAAATGGATAAAGGGCTCGTGAATACACTTCAGCTCGGAGATCTGCCGGTTTTCCGCTGGAGTCGTTCTGTAGTTCCTGGCACCTGGTCTGTTGACAGAATTAATGGACGCTACCGGTTGAACCGGATTGGAACGGATGGTTTGACGGTACACTATCCGTGGCGCCTGTACTATCAGCCTTTGTTCCTGACACCGGATAAGCAGATTTCTGATATTAACGGACGTGAACATGAACGAAAATTCTGACGCAGTAGTGAGTGCCGCTACTTCCTGCCTGCTGTATGTGCGTGAAATCGAAAGGTCAGGCCCCGGTGAAATGCCGGTGTCATATTCAAATGAGCTTATCCAGAGATGGCTTAGTTCGGCTGAACGTCGTAATTTGCATTCCCGCCACAGCTTGCGTTCGATTCGTACAATTCTGAAGCACGCAAGGAAGAGCCGTCAGCCTGATTTTTAGAGCGTGATGCATTTGCTGGTGGAAGGGAAGGGTGTAATCCCGGATGTTTCAGTATCGGATTTGGGCAATGTGCAGAACATACGTAATGAACTGATTGGTCTGGGTTGGTGGGTGAAGTTTGGTGTAAAGCAGGACTGGCAGCGCATCAATCTGCAACGCCAGCCGGTCAGTTTTGGCCTTTTGAATGACCTTAATCGTTGTTTTCGGCATGACGGTCAGCAGGTTGAACCTCTGCCACTTTATACAACCGGCAATCCCGGGGAATTGCGGAAGGTGCTGTAAAAGTACAACTACCGGCTGCATATCGACTCTTCAGAAGTCGTTGAAGACGTAACGGTGTTGCGCTGCTTTATTGAAACCGGAGTGATGAATGGCCAGTGAAGATTTACTCTTTTACCGTGACCGGATTCTGGAGCGAATTGAAAAGCTCAGATCCTTTCTGAATGACCATCAGCCGGTGATGGCCGAGCTGATGACTGTGGGGACCGTCACACGACACGAAGAGCGGTTGAAAGAGGTGAACCCCATCGAGGTGAGTACTATTTCAGATGCCTCCGTGGATGAAATTATCCGTGTTATTCAGGATTTCTGTATCGATGACATTGATGTACTCAGCAGGAATTCGACGAAAGTGACAACCAAATACCCGGGTTTGATTATTGTTCCTGAGGGTGCCGAACAGCTGAGCGGAATTATTTGCGATATAAATGATGCCAAAAGTGACTTTGCCTCTGCAATGAAAAGGGTGAATTCGGAGAAACACATCCGGTTTAAGGAAGTTCACCGTAAGCTTCCCGGTCTGGTGACTGCGCATTCCACTCGCAAAATTCTGTTTGTGGAAGAACAGCTCAAAAAAGTTACTTTTGCCTGGCGGCTAAACCGAAACCAGGTAAAAACAAACGCAAGTGATCTCATCGCGATGCTGGATAAGCGTCGTTTAGTAGCGGTCAAATCGCCCGTGACAACTGACCTGACAGTGGTGGCGAACATCGATAGAGCGAAGGCATTACTGGAAAGAAAAGTACTGAGAGACGGCGAAGGGTATCGCCTTTGTCGAACCAATACCTTCCCGGTTCCGATAGCGCATTTGTTCACATACCGGCCTGAAGGCAAGGAGCGTGGAAGTAGCAAATATGCCGAGACTGATTACAAGGTGGTGAAAGCCTCATTACCCATTTTTGGCGTCGGACAAAAGCCAACAATTAAAAGACTTCAGGACTGGGTGCCAGCGCAGGATGAAGCACTGTCCAATGGTCGAAGGAGCAACCATAGCTACACGGAACTTGTACCCGGTGCAGATCTTGGCATTTTCATTATGAGAAAGGTCTGAGGAGAAAAGCATGCAATGGATTTCCACGACCAGCCAGAAACTTGATGAGAGACTTTATCGTGTCTGTGTCTGGGTGAAAAAATACCATGAGGATGCCATCAACCGTGTTGTGTTGACGGTTGATCTCAGTAAGGCCCGCCATGACCCGATAGAGGACCAGGTACGGGCCGAGTTACTGTGTGGGCATTATTTTCTGATGCGGAAAGAGAACAACGCAAAATCGGCGCCAGCGGATCAGAACTTTGAATTTTTGCCTGACGGCCGCAACCTGAGCTGGCAGACGTCGACACCGGGGCTTCAGCACCTTCTCCTGAACAGCAATGTACCTGAGTCCCTTAGGCCCCTGGCTGATTACATTCAGATGCGTCTGGCCAAGCTGACCATGGTCCCGATGTCGGGAACCATCATGAAAGCCGCACTGGAAGACAGCATCAGCTGGGTAAAAGTGGATCTGCGATACTACTGGCAGTATGAACTGGTTAATTCCCATCTGGGGCCTGTTCAGGTAACTCATAAGGCGCTTGTGCGATTCGGGAGGCTGGCAAAACACGATGAAAACGCTAGTGCAATTCGAATGCTTCGCCAGCGGTTGTCATCACCGTTTATTCAGGAATTTGAGATGCCTGGGGAGGAACTGAAGCGCAAGCAGAAGATCATGAATACCGTTGATGTGAAAATGCTTTTCCACACACATTATCCGGGCCAGAAATTACTGCTGGCCCGATATGCTAATGGTTGGGTGCTGGTGGATTGTTTCCTGTTCCACCATATCAAACCCAAAAAGAAGGCGAAAAACAAAACCAAAGCGGGTAAATCAGAAACTCAAAATATCAAATCGACGGGGAGTGAGGATCATGGAACTGGGCATTATGGTGTGCATCGTGTTGTTACTCTCACTGGCAGCGGTGTGGATCAGTAACAAGACGGTCGGATTGCTGGAAATCCATTACTTTAAGCGGCCGCTGAGCATGGAGTATGCAGCCTGGCTGCGTGTGATGTGTGCGGGTTTGCTATTTATTTTTATTCAGATGGTCCCGGCATTCACGTTTCTGTATACCCTGAAGCTGGTGGCACTGTTAAATCTGGGCGTGCAGACGATGAAGCTAAACGGGGTTTATAAATTTAAACGCACCGGGATGATGCCGCCGAAAGACGCCCCTCATGATCTTGGCCGCTTTAATCCATTTCGAAAGAAGTAATCCTCATTAGCGCCCGCAGGGGCGCTACTCATCCAGCGCCTCACGCATGAACTTCGTCATCGCTTTCTTACCTGCGTCAATGTTACGGATATAGCGGGAAACCATTTCTGGATTGCTCCAGTTACCCATCTCCATGATCTGCAAGTGCGTGTACCCGGCATTAGCAAGTTCGATGGCGCCGCCAACCCTAACGCTGTGACCAGTCCAGCATCGGGTGCCCGCTTCCTGCGGATGAAGTTCATCCCAAAACGCTTCAAAGGCCCGGAGCAATGTGTTTTTACTGAGCATACCCTCATCATCGACAATAATGGGCTTTCCATTTTTCCCGATCGGGGGACGGGTAGGTCGGTAAGGCATATTATGATTTTTCAGCAGCGTATTGATCTCATTCCCTTTGCTCCGGAGACCCCATCCAGGGGGCATATATCCGCTGTCCTGATAGTTAACTGCCTGGAAGAGATAATCCTTCGGATGGCTTTGCTGGTCCCTTTTGACCATATCCATCAGCCTGATTAGGGTGGCAGTGAGATGAGGGGTCAGATGATAGGTAAGCAGGGTACTGACAGTGGATTTTGTCCGGTACACCGTCAGGGTAAAACTGCCTGTCTGTTCATTCAGCACAAGGTCCTGCATCCGAATGCGCCGAAGTTCTGCTGAGCGCAACAGTGTTTCAAAACCTGTCCAGATAATGCAAAGGTCTCGGAGTTTGCGCACCGACTGTGTCGTACCGTGGGCTTTAATCAAAGCTTTCAGGTCGGAGACTAGGAATGGCGTTGCCTGACGAGTCACTTTTTGCTCTCGGGCTTCAGCTTGTTCGAGGCTTGCAAGAATACTCTTGACCTTGGATGTGATGATCCCAGGGCGATCGAGTGCTTTCCTATGGATACTGTTCAGCGCGTGCAGACAACCTTTAATGCTGCTGTGTGACAGCGAGCCCTGAAGATAGTCCAGATAGGCCAACAACGGGGGTTCTGTCACCGGGAGAGAACTGGCAGGCCAGGCTTCGTTTCCCTCCTTTCCTGCATTAGCTTGGTACCACTCGTTCCAGGAACGCAGCCATTGAAGGTAAGTTTTAGCCGTGTTGTATTTCATATGAGAAAAGTAAAAAATGAGCTCCTTAAGGTCATTATTGGGCACCTCAAACGTGACCAGTTCCTGATGGAGGTCTGAGTCTTCAAACTGTCTGGTTACTGGCTTGCTGTTCATGGTGGTCACCTGAATACACTGTTTTTATTTACAGCTATTTTAGCACTGAGGTATCCACTTATGAACAGGTTCACAGCAACTAAAAAAGAGAGAGCGACTACAACAACGATCCGGAGATAAACATCAAATATTTGTGAAAAAAATTAGATTCTAGGGACAAAACGACATAAGATTGGGAAACCGTACTTTCGCGGGAAATAAATTAAGGTTGACCATGTCCGAAACTAAGCAGGCGTATTTAATGAAATTTCGTAAGTGCTCTTCTTTCGACACACTGGAAAAAGTATTCGAACGACTCTGTGAAAAAAATGCAGGTATAGCATCACTGGAAATTTCCGGGGCATATGACCATCGAAAAGCTGAACTGACAATGAAGAAACTCTACGATAAAGTACCCGCAAGCGTATGGACACTGGTCCGTCAGTAATATGAAGATATTGGTAACCAATTTATCGCCGACTTTTCAGGAAAGGAGATTTATGAAAACGTCAGCAGTAAAATTAAAATTTTTTAATATTCTATTAATACCTCTAAATAAGCTTAATTAGTAAAGTCATCACGTCATTCAAAATCCTGTTTCCGCTCCATGGTGGTAACTCGTATGAGAATTAAACATCTAATATTTTTACCTGTTCCCTTCATTTCCTTTTATTTAAACGCGGCGAGCTTGGACGAAATGGTGATGCTGCCAACTTACTGATTTAGTGTATGATGGTGTTTTTGAGGTGCTCCAGTGGCTTCTGTTTCTATCAGCCGTCCCTCCTGTTCAGCTACTGACGGGGTGGTGCGTAACGGCAAAAGCACCGCCGGACATCAGCGCTATCTCTGCTCTCACTGCCGTAAAACATGGCAACTGCAGTTCACTTACACCGCTTCTCAACCCGGTACGCACCAGAAAATCATTGATATGGCCATGAATGGCGTTGGATGCCGGGCAACTGCCCGCATTATGGGCGTTGGCCTCAACACGATTTTACGTCACTTAAAAAACTCAGGCCGCAGTCGGTAACCTCGCGCATACAGCCGGGCAGTGACGTCATCGTCTGCGCGGAAATGGACGAACAGTGGGGCTATGTCGGGGCTAAATCGCGCCAGCGCTGGCTGTTTTACGCGTATGACAGGCTCCGGAAGACGGTTGTTGCGCACGTATTCGGTGAACGCACGATGGCGACGCTGGGGCGTCTTATGAGCCTGCTGTCACCCTTTGACGTGGTGATATGGATGACGGATGGCTGGCCGCTGTATGAATCCCGCCTGAAGGGAAAGCTGCACGTAATCAGCAAGCGATATACGCAGCGAATTGAGCGGCATAACCTGAATCTGAGGCAGCACCTGGCACGGCTGGGACGGAAGTCGCTGTCGTTCTCAAAATCGGTGGAGCTGCATGACAAAGTCATCGGGCATTATCTGAACATAAAACACTATCAATAAGTTGGAGTCATTACCTTCAATACGTTGTAGCTTTTTCCTGAGCTCACGGATTTCAATTTGTTCCGGGGTAATGGGGGAGGCTTTTGGTGTTTTTCCCTGCCGCTCATCACGTAATTAATAGGCTGTATGTCTAACTTCTGGCCACAGATATAATCGAGCCAGCAGTGCTCGCCGCAGCCGAGCGACAGGGCGAAGCCCCGAGTGAGCGAGGAAGCACCATGGAACAGTACTCATAAATTCTGCATACGCTCAATGCCTGCAAAATCACCTCCCCTAGGGGTTATCCACTTATCCACGGGGATATTTTTATAAGATCTTTTTAAATAGTTGTTAGATCTTTATTTTTAGAATGCCCACAGGCCTTTATCCATGCGGGTTCCAGAGAGGGATCTGTGACAAAACGCCCTTTCAGTGTGACAAATCACCCTCAAATAGCCGCCCTTTCTGTGACAAGTTGCCCTTAACCCTGTGACAAATTGCCCTCAGGAAGCGTTGCTTTTCACAAAGTTATCCATCCCTGTTGACTCTGTTTTATGAAGTGTGACAATCTTAAAGTCTGTCACACTTCACATGGACCTGTCATGGCGGAAATAGCGGTTATAAACCATAAAAAACGTAAAAATAGCCCGCGGATTGTCCAGTCAAATGAGCTGACTGAGGCGGCATATAGTCTCTCCAGGGATCAAAAGCGTCTGCTGTATCTGTTCGTTCACCAGATCAGAAAATCCGACGGCTCCCTGCAGGAACATGACGGCATCTGCGAAATTCACGTTGCTAAATACGCTGAAACATTCGGGTTGACCTCCGCTGAAGCCAGTAAGGATATACGACAGGCTTTAAAAGGTTTTGCGGGTAAGGAAGTGGTTTTCTATCGCCCTGAAGAGGATGCCGGCGATGAAAAAGGGTATGAATCCTTTCCCTGGTTTATTAAACGTGCGCACAGCCCATCAAGAGGGCTTTACAGCGTACATATCAACCCATATCTGATTCCCTTCTTCATCGGGTTACAGAACCGGTTTACGCAGTTCCGGCTCAGTGAAACAAAAGAGATTACCAATCCGTACGCCATGCGTTTATACGAATCTCTGTGCCAGTACCGTAAACCTGATGGCTCAGGTGTCGTGTCCCTGAAAATCGACTGGATCATGGAACGCTACCAGCTACCTCAAAGTTACCAGCGTATGCCGGACTTTCGCCGCCGTTTCCTGAAGGCAAGTGTTGACGAGATCAACAGCCGGACACCAATGCGCCTTTCTTACATCGAGAAAAAGAAAGGCCGCCAGACGACGCATATCGTATTTTCCTTCCGTGATATAACCTCCATGACGATTGAATAGTTGAGGGTTATCTGTCACAGATTTAAGGGTGGTTCGTCACATTTGATCTGGAAGGTTGAGGGTTATCTGTCACAGATTTAAGGGTGGTTCGTCACATTTGATCTGGAAGGTTGAGGGTGATTTGTCACAGATTTAAGGGTGGTTCGTCACATTTGATCTGGAAGGTTGAGGGTGATTTGTCACAGTTTTGCTGTTCCCTCCCTGGCATCCTGCGCTTACTCATGGTTTTTTGGCTGTAACCGGTAGTGGAGCCAGAATTGAGGGCAATTTGTCATCCTATCCTGAGGGTAGTTTGTCACACTAGATTTTCCCCCTCTTCCCGGGTAATGGTGCCAACTTACTGATTTAGTGTATGATGGTGTTTTTGAGGTGCTCCAGTGGCTTCTGTTTCGATCAGCTGTCCCTCCTGTTCAGCTACTGACGGGGTGGTGCGTAACGGCAAAAGCACTGCCGGACATCAGCGCTATCTCTGCTCTCACTGCCGTAAAACATGGCAACTGCAGTTCACTTACACCGCTTCTCAACCCGGTACGCACCAGAAAATCATTGATATGGCCATGAATGGCGTTGGATGCCGGGCAACCGCCCGCATTATGGGCGTTGGCCTCAACACGATTTTCCGCCATTTAAAAAACTCAGGCCGCAGTCGGTAACCTCGCGCATACAGCCGGGCAGTGACGTCATCGTCTGCGCGGAAATGGACGAACAGTGGGGTTACGTCGGTGCTAAATCACGCCAGCTCTGGTTGTTTTACGCGTATGACAGGATACGGAGGACGGTTGTGGCGCACGTATTCGGTGAACGCACGTTGGCCACGCTGGAGCGTCTTCCGGGCCTGCTGTCGGCCTTTGAGGTCGTGGTATGGATGACGGATGACTGGCCGCTTTATGAATCACGCCTGAAGGGAAAGCTGCACGTTATCAGCAAGCGTTACACTCAGCGCATTGAGCGGCATAACCTGAATCTGAGACAGCATCTGGCAAGGCTGGGCAGGAAGTCACTGTCGTTCTCAAAATCGGTGGAGCTGCATGACAAAGTCATCGGGCATTATCTGACCATAAAACACTATCAGTAAGTTGGAGTCATTACCCAGTAATGCGACAAATGCAATGAAAGAAGTAGCGAAAGTCCTTTTTTCAGCCCGAAGTGACCCGGAGCTCATGAAATTTATAATGGATTATATTAATAACCACAAACTGCATTGAAGGTAATTGCGGTGTATAAAACAAAGCCATTTTCGGCCAAAAAATGAGTCAGCTGAAGAAACGCTCGTTAATTCCGAATCCGTCCAGATTAATATGGCACACTGCTGGTGGAGGTTTTGGCAATCGGAAAAGTAACTTTTCACCCGTGTCTAATCATCATCGTTTTATCAATCCGCTCAGTTACGGTATTAAAATCTCACGAAAAATAGTCTTCTTATCGAAGTGTCATGCTGTCTTCGCCCGATATAGTGAAGGTATGTATTCAGCGGGGGCACTGACATGCGAAAGAGCTATACCTATGGGATTCCTTTCGGACTCCATCGCGAAACCGGACGGTTTCTGGACATCACGGAAGTCAGCAGAGGAAGCGCATGCAACTGCATCTGTCCTGGGTGTCGTACGGATTTGATAGCCAGACAGGGAGAGGTCAAACTTTGGCACTATAGCCACAGTACCGATCTCCTCGGTGATTGTGATGGCCTGATGGAGGCGATTCGGGGAAAAATTATTGAAATTATTCAGGAAAAACAACTTCTAGGATTCCCGCATCTTCTGGCCGGTTACGATGGAGGCACGGTCCCACTTGATGAAGTCAGCGGCAGCGGAAGCATGTTCGGCGCAACGGCAGATCTGTTTGTGAAGGTGAACGATCTCTGCGTAGCTGTGTTTCTGGACATTGACCGCAGTGTGGCCGGGAAACTGACGTTCGACCATCTCCATGCCTCGGAGATGGTAGCTGCATTGCGCATTGATCTGCCGGATATAGAATACGAAATCAGTCAGGTTCAGCTTGGTAGACGAGATGGTACCTACAGTGAATGTATCGAGAAAATCATCATTGATGCGACGGAGTCACGCGAATGGTTGTATCACCCCATGATGCAGGAACTGGGGACCGAGCCCCTGAAGGTATATGAGGGCCGCGAGCCAGCGGAAGCAGGACCACTTCTACAACGCCTTTCCGACTGCCCCCTGAAGCTGCCGGACAACTTACCCCAGAGCATGAATGTGCTGATAAGAATGCAGCAGGCCACCATTGTGTGTTTGTGTCGGCTCACCGTCAGAGCTTCAGATATCGCCCAGACCGACGAATTCCCGCTGTTTATGCGTTACTTCCGGCTGCATTGCCTCGACACCAGTGAGCATGTGAATTACGAGAAATTGCTTAACTGGCAGGACATGATTACAAAATCAAAGGAAGGGCAGTTACTAACGGTGGAGGAAAGGGATTATCTCCAGGAAATCGTCCGTATTGGTCTCTATAACCACCGGCTTAAAAGTGTCTGCCTGACGGCCTGCGAAGACAGTAGGGTGGGAGAATCTGAAGGACCAAACAATTACTCATTGCTCTGAAGAGGGATGGGAAATTATGGGGGACATGGAAGCGTGAAGAGAATAAACCTGTTCGCCTTAAACAGAAACAGGCTGTTCATTTCTTACATGTGAACAGAGTACCTATCATGATCAGACCGGTAATATAAATTGGCACAGCCATCAAAACCAATCCCAGTGGTTCTTCTTTGGTAAAAGCATCCTGAATAAGTCCGTCTTCGCTTAAAGCTAATGGACGCATACATTAGCATTAAGGCGTAAGGTCTAATAACTGGATCAGGAGTTTCGGATTTTTGCGCGGTAGGTGTGTTTGACCCTTTCAATTGTCGCAAGAGTTGAATTCCAGTAGCGTTCAGCGTCAGAACGATAAAGAGCAGCGATAGCCTCTATGGTTTTGGGGGAACAGGTTGCACTGCGATGCACACGGCCTGCCTGGCCAAAGACATAGACAAGAATGGACTGGCTACCAGACCGGCCGAACAGGGAGTTGCAAAGCCGCTTCGCTGCGAGCGGTGTCAGATCGGGGGCGTCTTCCTGAGCGTTCTCGGGAACAACGAATTCCAGAATGAAGCGAAGCATCTCCGATGTCTTGAAACGCTTTACCGCCGCAGACAAACGGGCGGCACGCAGTGCAGTGTCCCAGTGGTCGCTGCTGAAATTGCGGAGCTCCGCGAGGTAATCCTCTTCCAGGCTTTCATCAGAATAATAAATGCTTTCGTAAAAGCGCTCTGCGGGTGATTGCGTCTTTTCCATTGGAGAAACCATTTTGCCTAATGTATGCATACGTTAGCATGTAGTGAAATTAAAACAAGGTAAAGACAAAGAACCGCATTCAGGCGTTTCCCGGAGTAAGCAGGTGGGCTGACAATTCGGCTGCGGTAATATCAAGAGCTCTGTTAATTGAGCGTTAAATGCCTCCCGCTCCAGTCCGGATTGGATGAGAAAGATCAGGGCCTTTTTCAGAACGGGCGGAATACTCGCAATGTCGAGGAGAATGTTGCCCTCAATAACATGATCGCAATTTTCAAAAAGGTGGGCGTAACTCATTACGTGTATTCCATTTATCATTTTCAAATCGTGATAAAAATTAGATTACCAGAACGTCAGAAGCAAAAAAAAAGCATTAAGCAGAAATGTATGGTATCCATCCTTCCTCCAGCTACCCTTGCGCCCTGATAATTTTATCCTGGGGGAGGGGGCATTGATCATTACATACCCGATCAGAAAAGCCGGGAACCAGAATGTCACCCGGATATCGAAGATGCAACGATTCAATATTAGTGTATTTAGCGTCTCCTGGCAGCAAAGTCGGTCGGCCGGAACTGGTAAACTGTATTCCACCTCGCCCGGGCTGGCAGGCGACTGACGTCTTGTCGGTTCATAGCCGGTGGTCGCGTCTGACAAAACAGGCCCCTACAGTGTAAGGATTGTGATGGACGATAAAGAGCAGTTTACGAGTCTCGTGGCAAAGCATGCCTCCAGATTCACCGAAGAGCAGCTGGCCGGGTATGATGCCTGTTCCCAGTATGGAGAATGCGTCTCGCCTTCATACGAAGTATTCCGGGGGTATCGTACCCGCCACACCCTGGATGAATTTCTGGAGCTGGCCATATCGCTGAATGCCATCCACCCGGATGAATATTTAACGGATATGCTGCTGAAGCCTCATGAGGTGATCGGTGCTCTGGCCGATGAAGGCGACCAGTTGAACAACGCCACCCCGGTTTATTTCTTCCCGGATACCGGCGTCTATGCAGCGGCCGTCAGTGAAACCCGTGTGCTCGATGCCTGGCTTTGTTGGCCATGCTACCCGGCGAACTGGTAATGCGTCCGTTGGAATTGCACCGGCAGGATACGAATTTAACCGACCCCGTGGCGGGAGGGTTATCACAATTGCATGTCCTCATCCCTAAAGTCCCCTGCCAGACCCATACGTGCTGTCAGGCTTCGCCTGATTTGAGATCAGTGCAAATACTTCAGCCGATAACTTTTTGTTTTCTTTTTATTTTCTCCCTGTTTCCTCAAAATTCGCATGCGGCCTGGTCAGGGCACGATTGTCACATAGGGTGTATTGAAGCGGGCAGGATGGTCGGGTGGGCACGGCCTGGGTTTTAGTCGGACACTATGTGGGATGAGGACATGCAAAATATTCGCTTTATCTGTGAAAACTGTTGTCTACGGGCAGTCACCAGTTCAAGTTACACCATCCACGTTAGCTTTTAGTACTGAGAAAAAATCAGAGCATTTAGGTCAGATCATAGTGATTGATCCGGCGCTTCTTGGGCAGGGTATAGAGGTTGGCCCGGTCGTAGTGTTTGATTTGGGGCACGCCAGCAAAGGGGTTGCGGACTTGATGCGCGATGCTGAAAAGCTTGATGGTTTATCCCCAACGACAATAGCAAACAGACTTTCACGATGACCGAACAAGGTCGATTCGGGCAAGGCGGCGGAGGGGCACATCTCCCAATGATAATGAGGTTATGCAACCTGTTAGTCACCGGCTTGCCTGATGCTATGATTGACATCTCTTTTGACCGGTCTGTATTTGAGCATTAATTCGTGAGGAATACGGTATGCGCAGTGGGTAATGACTCCAACTTATTGATAGTGTTTTATGTTCAGATAATGCCCGATGACTTTGTCATGCAGCTCCACCGATTTTGAGAACGACAGCGACTTCCGTCCCAGCCGTGCCAGGTGCTGCCTCAGATTCAGGTTATGCCGCTCAATTCGCTGCGTATATCGCTTGCTGATTACGTGCAGCTTTCCCTTCAGGCGGGATTCATACAGCGGCCAGCCATCCGTCATCCATATCACCACGTCAAAGGGTGACAGCAGGCTCATAAGACGCCCCAGCGTCGCCATAGTGCGTTCACCGAATACGTGCGCAACAACCGTCTTCCGGAGCCTGTCATACGCGTAAAACAGCCAGCGCTGGCGCGATTTAGCCCCGACGTATCCCCACTGTTCGTCCATTTCCGCGCAGACGATGACGTCACTGCCCGGCTGTATGCACGAGGTTACCGACTGCGGCCTGAGTTTTTTTAAATGGCGGAAAAATCGTGTTGAGGCCAACGCCCATAATGCGGGCGGTTGCCCGGCATCCAACGCCATTCATGGCCATATCAATGATTTTCTGGTGCGTACCGGGTTGAGAAGCGGTGTAAGTGAACTGCAGTTGCCATGTTTTACGGCAGTGAGAGCAGAGATAGCGCTGATGTCCGGCGGTGCTTTTGCCGTTACGCACCACCCCGTCAGTAGCTGAACAGGAGGGACAGCTGATAGAAACAGAAGCCACTGGAGCACCTCAAAAACACCATCATACACTAAATCAGTAAGTTGGCAGCATCACCAATAATTAAGCACTATAAGTACTAAAATGTTAAAATAATTTTTATATTTGAGAAATTCAAAATGCGAAATAAAATAGTAAAAACATTCGCCTATCTTGCCATATGGGTATGAAATAGAGTAGAATGTTTCGTATATATATAAGTTAGCGGGCATTGTGAAAGATACCAGCATAACAGTTAAACATTGATAAATGAAAAAAAACTACTTTGGATATTAATTTTAGGACTGATAATAATCAGTTGCAAACAAAGGAAAACAGAAATGAAAGAGAAAATAATTAAAACAAACGGCATTGAACTCTGTACGGAAAGTTTTGGAAATAAGAAAAATCCAGCAATCCTTTTGGTAGCAGGTGCAACCGTATCAATGCTGTATTGGGACACTGAATTTTGCCAACAATTATCTGAAAAAGGATTTTTTGTTATTCGTTACGACAACAGAGATGTAGGAAAATCCACTAATTATGAGCCGGGTTCAGCACCATACGACATTGTTGACTTAACAAATGATGCCATTGCAATTTTGGACGGCTATGAAATAGACAAAGCACATTTTGTGGGTATGTCATTAGGTGGGCTAATTACACAAATAGCAGCTATAAAGTTTGCCGATAGAGTTAGCTCATTAACACTTATGTCTACAGGCCCTTGGGGAGACTCGGACCCAACTATTCCTGAGATGGACACACGTATTTTAGATTTCCATGGTAAAGCAGGCACAGTCGATTGGTCAAATGAAGACAGTGTGGTAAACTATTTAATTCAGGGTGCAGAATTAATGTGCGGCAAGAAACAATTTGATAAACAAAGAAGTGAAAAGCTGATAAGAGCTGAGTTCAATAGAGCAAACAATTATATAAGTATGTTCAATCACGCTACATTGCAAGGTAGTGAAGAATATTGGAATAGACTAAATGAAGTAAATCAACCAACCTTGATAATTCACGGAACAGATGACAAAATTTGGCACTATAAAAACGCTGGTGTATTAATTGAGAAAATACAAAATACGAAATTAATTACTCTTGAAGGAACAGGACACGAATTGCACTTTGAAGATTGGACAACAATAATTGACGGAATTGAAAAACATATAAATGAGCAATAAAGAAAAACAAATGAATTTACTTAGTGATAAGAACGTTGCAATAATTGGTGGTGGACCCGTTGGACTGACTATGGCAAAATTATTACAGCAAAACGGCATAGACGTTTCAGTTTACGAAAGAGACAACGACCGAGAGGCAAGAATTTTTGGTGGAACCCTTGACCTACACAAAGGTTCAGGTCAGGAAGCAATGAAAAAAGCGGGATTGTTACAAACTTATTATGACTTAGCCTTACCAATGGGTGTAAATATTGCTGATGAAAAAGGCAATATTTTATCCACAAAAAATGTAAAGCCCGAAAATCGATTTGACAATCCTGAAATAAACAGAAATGACTTAAGGGCTATCTTGTTGAATAGTTTAGAAAACGACACGGTTATTTGGGATAGAAAACTTGTTATGCTTGAACCTGGTAAGAAGAAGTGGACACTAACTTTTGAGAATAAACCGAGTGAAACAGCAGATCTGGTTATTATTGCCAATGGTGGAATGTCTAAAGTAAGAAAATTTGTTACCGACACGGAAGTTGAAGAAACAGGTACTTTCAATATACAAGCCGATATTCATCATCCAGAGGTGAACTGTCCTGGATTTTTTCAGCTATGCAATGGAAACCGGCTAATGGCTGCTCATCAAGGTAATTTATTATTTGCGAATCCTAATAATAATGGTGCATTGCATTTTGGAATAAGTTTTAAAACACCTGATGAATGGAAAAACCAAACGCAGGTAGATTTTCAAAACAGAAATAGTGTCGTTGATTTTCTTCTGAAAGAATTTTCCGATTGGGACGAACGCTACAAAGAACTGATTCGTGTGACATCATCTTTTGTAGGGTTAGCGACACGAATATTTCCCTTAGGTAAGTCTTGGAAAAGTAAGCGTCCATTACCCATAACGATGATTGGAGATGCTGCTCATTTGATGCCTCCTTTTGCAGGACAAGGCGTAAACAGCGGGTTGATGGATGCCTTGATATTGTCGGATAATCTGACCAATGGGAAATTTAACAGCATTGAAGAGGCTATTGAAAATTATGAACAGCAAATGTTTATCTATGGCAAAGAAGCACAAGAAGAATCAACTCAAAACGAAATTGAAATGTTTAAACCCGACTTTACGTTTCAGCAATTGTTAAATGTATAAAATGGAATAAAACGGCACATAATCGAGTAGACGGCTCCGCCAGTAACTGACGGAGTGCGCCTCTCACACCACCGAGCGTACGGGTCACGTACTCGGCGGTTCGCAAAGAGATGGGTTAAGTTGTAAATGTAATTCAGTTAAGGAAACATATCCTCTTTTCTTCAGGCGTTGTAAAGTAATGGTAGTGCCTAGAATAGGACTTTGTGCCAACTATTGAGTGGGAGTGACGGGCACTGGCTGGCAATGTCTAGCAACGGCAGGCATTTCGGCTGAGGGTAAAAGAACTTTCCGCTAAGCGATAGACTGTATGTAAACACAGTATTGCAAGGACGCGGAACATGCCTCATGTGGCGGCCAGGACGGCCAGCCGGGATCGGGATACTGGTCGTTACCAGAGCCACCGACCCGAGCAAACCCTTCTCTATCAGATCGTTGACGAGTATTACCCGGCATTCGCTGCGCTTATGGCAGAGCAGGGAAAGGAATTGCCGGGCTATGTGCAACGGGAATTTGAAGAATTTCTCCAATGCGGGCGGCTGGAGCATGGCTTTCTACGGGTTCGCTGCGAGTCTTGCCACGCCGAGCACCTGGTCGCTTTCAGCTGTAAGCGTCGCGGTTTCTGCCCGAGCTGTGGGGCGCGGCGGATGGCCGAAAGTGCCGCCTTGCTGGTTGATGAAGTACTGCCTGAACAACCCATGCGTCAGTGGGTGTTGAGTTTCCCGTTTCAGCTGCGTTTCCTGTTTGCCAGCCGGCCCGAGATCATGGGGTGGGTGCTGGGCATCGTTTACCGCGTCATTGCCACGCACCTGGTCAAGAAAGCGGGCCATACCCACCAAGTGGCCAAGACGGGCGCGGTCACCCTGATCCAGCGTTTTTGGATCGGCGCTCAATCTGAATGTTCACTTCCACATGCTGTTTCTCGACGGTGTGTATGTCGAGCAATCCCACGGCTCAGCGCGTTTCCGCTGGGTCAAGGCGCCGACCAGCCCAGAGCTCACCCAGCTGACGCACACCATCGCCCACCGGGTGGGTCGCTATCTGGAACGGCAAGGCCTGCTGGAACGGGATGTCGAAAACAGCTATCTGGCCTCGGATGCGGTGGATGACGACCCGATGACACCCCTGCTGGGGCACTCGATCACTTACCGTATCGCTGTCGGTTCACAGGCGGGGCGAAAGGTGTTCACTTTGCAAACTCTGCCGACCAGTGGTGATCCGTTCGGTGACGGGATTGGCAAGGTAGCCGGGTCCAGCCTGCACGCCGGCGTGGCGGCCAGGGCCGATGAACGCAAGAAGCTCGAACGGCTGTGCCGGTACATCAGCCGCCCGGCGGTATCCGAGAAGCGGCTGTCGTTAACACGAGGCGGCAACGTGCGCTACCAGCTCAAGACGCCGTACCGGGACGGCACCACGCACGTCATTTTCGAACCATTGGATTTCATTGCAAGGCTGGCCGCCCCTGGTACCGAAGCCCAGAGTCAACCTAACCCGCTTCCACGGGGTGTTCGCACCCAACAGTCGGCACCGGGCGTTGGTCACGCCGGCAAAACGGGGCAGGGGCAACAAGGTCAGGGTGGCTGATGAACCGGCAACACCAGCACAACGGCGAGCGTCGATGACATGGGCGCAACGGCTCAAGCGTGTTTTCAATATCGACATCGAGACCTGCAGCGGCTGCGGCGGCGCCATGAAAGTCATCGCCTGCATTGAAGACCCTATAGTGATCAAGCAGATCCTTGATCACCTGAAGCACAAAGCCGAAACCAGCGGGACCAGGGCGTTACCCGAAAGCCGGGCGCCACCGGCTGAGCTGCTCCTGGGTCTGTTTGACTGACGAGCCTGAAGGCCAACGATACCAATCAAAATGCTGCGTTCACAGCGCCGCGGCAGGGATCCGCCGTGCTGGTTGTCGGAAAAGGAGCCGCTAGTGGGAAAGAGGAGGGTAAATTTTCAGCGTTGCTGGCTCCCCGTCAGCCGGATTGGGTTGCATCGCAGGGGTGTCGAAAGAGTCAACTGCGGTCCAAAGCTGTTGGACTTGGGTGAAAAGGGCGTTTATTCTTCCTATACGTGTTTTTCATTGACTTTATTTTGTACAAAGTTAAAATACGTGCATCTTAATTTAGAACTGATGAGGTTTGCTGACATGAACAATTAACTTGATTTGACTTGTTATTACGATCAATCAAGGAGGTTTTATGTCCAAATTTTTGCAGCTTAATCAGTTGTCTTATGGTTTGCCAAATGGCAACACAGTTTTTTCAAATTTAACTTATACATTCTCTCAGCCAATCACAGCTTTGATTGGGCGAAATGGCGTGGGCAAAAGCTTATTGGCACAAATCATGGCGGGGCGATTATTGCCAACGGAAGGCTCATGTATCAATAGAGATTTAGTTTATTACTTATCACAAAAAGCCCATGAAAATAGTGCCGAAACCGTTGCTGAAGCACTGGGGATTCAGTCTATATTGGATGCATTACAACGCATTGAAAATGGTAGTGTTGATCCTGATGATTTTGAAACTGTGGGTTCGCGTTGGTGCATTCAGGATGAGGCTCTGAATTTATTGGCTGATCTGTCTTTATCCCATGTTTCGTTAGCAACTGCTATGCAGCAATTAAGTGGTGGTGAGCAAATGCGTATTCGCATTGCGGCTGCTTTCTTATCACAAGCACAAATTTTGATTTTGGATGAGCCAAGTAATCATTTGGATTATCACTATAAACAAGTTTTATGGTCGATGATTCAATCATGGCAAGGGCAGGTGATCATCATTACTCATGATCGTTATTTGTTGAACCAAGTGAATGCCATTGTGGAATTATCTGCTAAAGGCTTAACAGCATATAGCGGTGCTTATCAAGATTATATTGAGCAAAGGGATGCCGAATTAGCTTCTGCTATTCAGCAATTGAATGCAGTAAAACAGACAGAGAAAAAGCGCTTGGCAGTTGTACAACAACAATTGGAGCGACAAGCTAAACGATCCTCTCAAGCCAATAAGCAACGCGGTGAGCAAAATCAAGCAAAGATATTGTTAGATCGCCAAAAGAACCGTAGTGAATTAAGTTCAGGCAAAGCAAAGCAGCAACGTGATCAGATTGCTGAACAAGGTAAATTAGCCATTCAATCTGCAAAAAATCGCATAGATCAGCAGGAATCTGTTGTGTTGCATGGTTATGATGTGGATGCTTTTGTGCCGAAAATATTAGCAGAATTGAACCAGCTGATATTGCCATATTTAGCTGAGCACCTGTGCGAATTTCATGGGCAAATTGAGAAGGGCGATCGCATTGCAATTGTGGGTAAAAATGGCAGTGGTAAATCTGTATTGTTGAAAGCATTAGCAGGGAAGATTTCGCCCTCACAAGGCGAAGTAATACATCATGTGAGTTTTGCTTATTTGGATCAACAATTGTCTTCCTTGGATTTATCAAAATCTATTTTGGAGCAGGTTTCAGACGGGCAAACCAAAGAGAAAATTACAGATTTAAGAATGCAGCTAGCGCAGTTGGGATTGGACAATACAGTGATTAATCAGCCGATGAAGGCTTTAAGTGGTGGTGAACAGCTAAAAGCAGCTTTGATTCTGGCTTTATATCAAAAAAAGCCTGCACAATTGCTATTGCTAGATGAACCCAATAATCACTTGGATTTACCATCATTACAAGCATTGGAACAATTATTACAAAGTTATCGTGGCGCTTTAGTGATTGTGGCTCATGATCAAGAATTTTTAGAAAATATTGGTATTACAAAATATTTAGTGGCAACTGAAAACGGTTGGCAGTGGCAGGAAAATTTTTAAACGATCCCTTCTAAAGGAAGGGATAGATACATTAAGGAAAATCACGATTACAGCGAATAATGTTTCTCAGCTTCAATCAATGCTTCGATATTATTTTGTGTTAAGAATGGGCGAAGCGCCTGAAACTTCTCAGGTGCCCAATCATAAATATGCAATGCTAATAACTGTTGAATGATCTCTGGTGGAAATCTGTATTTTACTAATTGTGCAGGTGATCCACCTACAATTGCATAAGGTTCCACATCTTTTGTCACAATACTGCCAGCGGCAACGATTGCGCCTTCTCCAATTGTGATGCCTGGCATAATCATCGCTCGCATACCGATCCAAGCGCTATCATGAATATGCGTATCACCTTTGCTTTGATAAGCATCGATGATAGTTTCCATAAAAGGATATAAGCTGAACCAATCTGCGCGATGTGTATGATTGCCGCCCATGAGAATTACCGCTTCTGCGCCAATGCAGACATAATCACCAATGTATAATTGATCGATGTGCCATAAAGGTTCCCACTTTAAGCTTTCTTCATCGCCATATAAATAGCGCACAACAGAAGCTTCAAAGCCCTGATCCCAACAATCGCTGTAATAGCTATGTTGACCTTTAATGATAATGTTTGAGTTTTTAACAGTTTCGTGGAGATATTCCACTTTTGACCAATGTTTTTTTTCCATGACAAAGCTCCAAATAAAATGGCAAATACATGGAATGTTTTATCGATTCGATGCACTACATTCCAAGTGCATCAACCGCGAGCGATTCTCGGTTTTTTGAGTAAAGGATTATTGATCATTGGAACATTATAAGTATTTATAAAACTAACTCAAATTTATAGTTAACCAGTTGACAATAATTTAAATCAGGAATATAGTTAACTGGTAAACAAAGCTGAGATAATGATTATGACAACACAAACAGAAAAAATGTATCGAACTTTAGTAAAGTTAATACATGCACAAGAAATTCATCGAGAGAAAAAGCGTGAAATTTTATTGAAGGATTTGGGCAATTACACATTAACGCAATTGCATATTTTGAGCTGTATTCAGCAACATGATGCTGTGAATAATAAAGTGCTCAGTGATGCTTTAGCGTTAACAAAAGCAGCAGTTTCAAAGGCTGTGAATAAGTTATTGAAGGATGAATTAATCACGACATACCAAGTGGAAGATAATCAAAAGTCGATTTTTTATCAGTTAACGAAAGAAGGTGAGCATATTGCGGATATTCATCATGTGTTGCATGAGCAAGCTAAAGCAAATTATTTAAATTTTTTGGCAACGATGGATGATGAAACATTGGCTAAAGCCCAGCTGTTCTTGGAAGCTTTAACAAATTACTTAGAAGAATAATGAAAAAAGGAGATCAAAACAGGGAAAGGAATTGCCGGGCTATGTGCAACGGGAATTTGAAGAATTTCTCCAATGCGGGCGGCTGGAGCATGGCTTTCTACGGGTTCGCTGCGAGTCTTGCCACGCCGAGCACCTGGTCGCTTTCAGCTGTAAGCGTCGCGGTTTCTGCCCGAGCTGTGGGGCGCGGCGGATGGCCGAAAGTGCCGCCTTGCTGGTTGATGAAGTACTGCCTGAACAACCCATGCGTCAGTGGGTGTTGAGCTTCCCGTTTCAGCTGCGTTTCCTGTTTGCCAGCCGGCCCGAGATCATGGGGTGGGTGCTGGGCATCGTTTACCGCGTCATTGCCACGCACCTGGTCAAGAAAGCGGGCCATACCCACCAAGTGGCCAAGACGGGCGCGGTCACCCTGATCCAGCGTTTTGGATCGGCGCTCAATCTGAATGTTCACTTCCACATGCTGTTTCTCGACGGTGTGTATGTCGAGCAATCCCACGGCTCAGCGCGTTTCCGCTGGGTCAAGGCGCCGACCAGCCCAGAGCTCACCCAGCTGACGCACACCATCGCCCACCGGGTGGGTCGCTATCTGGAACGGCAAGGCCTGCTGGAACGGGATGTCGAAAACAGCTATCTGGCCTCGGATGCGGTGGATGACGACCCGATGACACCCCTGCTGGGGCACTCGATCACTTACCGTATCGCTGTCGGTTCACAGGCGGGGCGAAAGGTGTTCACTTTGCAAACTCTGCCGACCAGTGGTGATCCGTTCGGTGACGGGATTGGCAAGGTAGCCGGGTCCAGCCTGCACGCCGGCGTGGCGGCCAGGGCCGATGAACGCAAGAAGCTCGAACGGCTGTGCCGGTACATCAGCCGCCCGGCGGTATCCGAGAAGCGGCTGTCGTTAACACGAGGCGGCAACGTGCGCTACCAGCTCAAGACGCCGTACCGGGACGGCACCACGCACGTCATTTTCGAACCATTGGATTTCATTGCAAGGCTGGCCGCCCTGGTACCGAAGCCCAGAGTCAACCTAACCCGCTTCCACGGGGTGTTCGCACCCAACAGTCGGCACCGGGCGTTGGTCACGCCGGCAAAACGGGGCAGGGGCAACAAGGTCAGGGTGGCTGATGAACCGGCAACACCAGCACAACGGCGAGCGTCGATGACATGGGCGCAACGGCTCAAGCGTGTTTTCAATATCGACATCGAGACCTGCAGCGGCTGCGGCGGCGCCATGAAAGTCATCGCCTGCATTGAAGACCCTATAGTGATCAAGCAGATCCTTGATCACCTGAAGCACAAAGCCGAAACCAGCGGGACCAGGGCGTTACCCGAAAGCCGGGCGCCACCGGCTGAGCTGCTCCTGGGTCTGTTTGACTGACGAGCCTGAAGGCCAACGATACCAATCAAAATGCTGCGTTCACAGCGCCGCGGCAGGGATCCGCCGTGCTGGTTGTCGGAAAAGGAGCCGCTAGTGGGAAAGAGGAGGGTAAATTTTCAGCGTTGCTGGCTCCCCGTCAGCCGGATTGGGTTGCATCGCAGGGGTGTCGAAAGAGTCAACTGCGGTCCAAAGCTGTTGGACTTGGGTGAAAAGGGCGTTTATTCTTCCTATACGTGCCGCGTTCCAGGCGGCGACTATGAGGGCTATGTCGATGCCCATGTGCGCCGGCTGGAGGCGCTACGCCGGGCCGGTATCGTCGAGCGGATCGACGCCGACCAATGGCGCATCCCCGATGATCTGGTCAGCCGTGCCGCCGCCCATGACGCCGGCCGAGACAGTCAGGCCAGCGTTCGCGTCCTTTCCCCGGTCGATCTGAACAAACAGATCGGATCGGACGGCGCGACCTGGCTGGACCGGCGGCTGATCCACGGCGAGACGGCCGACCTTGCGCCAACCGGCTTCGGGCAACAAGTCCGCGAAGCCATGGACCAGCGCCGCGAGCACCATATCGAACAGGGCGACGCCACCCGCAGCCGGGACAGCCGCGTCTTCTACCGGCGCAACCTTCTCGCCATCCTGCGGGAGCGCGAGGTAGCCGGCGTCGGATCGGATATGGCTTTGAGTAAGGGCCTGCCGTTCCGCGCCGCCACGGACGGCGAGAGCGTCAGCGGCAAGTTTACCGGAACCGTGCATCTATCGAGCGGCAAGTTCGCCGTGGTCGAGAAATCCCATGAGTTCACCCTTGTCCCGTGGCGGCCGATCATCGACCGCCAACTCGGCCGCGAGGTTATGGGCATCGTGCAGGGCGGGTCGGTGTCGTGGCAGTTAGGGCGGCAGAGGGGCTGGAACGCTGAGTGCGCCCATGCCGCATTGCGAAGCAAAAAGATAATCGGATAAAATGTAGCAATTCATATTCGTAAGCGTGGAGTAATCAGATGGGAAATTCCAAGTCAGCAGACAAGTAAGCCGCAACAACCAGTATTGTTGTTGCGGCGCTCTGTAAGGCTAGTCTCATCTGATTGCTGACGAGCAGACGTCGCCCGGTATTCCTTAATCGAGGGTTGATTCGTCATGACCACCACACGCCCCGCGTGGGCCTATACGCTGCCGGCAGCACTGCTGCTGATGGCTCCTTTCGACATCCTCGCTTCACTGGCGATGGATATTTATCTCCCTGTCGTTCCAGCGATGCCCGGCATCCTGAACACGACGCCCGCTATGATCCAACTCACGTTGAGCCTCTATATGGTGATGCTCGGCGTGGGCCAGGTGATTTTTGGTCCGCTCTCAGACAGAATCGGGCGACGGCCAATTCTACTTGCGGGCGCAACGGCTTTCGTCATTGCGTCTCTGGGAGCAGCTTGGTCTTCAACTGCACCGGCCTTTGTCGCTTTCCGTCTACTTCAAGCAGTGGGCGCGTCGGCCATGCTGGTGGCGACGTTCGCGACGGTTCGCGACGTTTATGCCAACCGTCCTGAGGGTGTCGTCATCTACGGCCTTTTCAGTTCGGTGCTGGCGTTCGTGCCTGCGCTCGGCCCTATCGCCGGAGCATGGATCGGCGAGTTCTTGGGATGGCAGGCGATATTCATTACTTTGGCTATACTGGCGATGCTCGCACTCCTAAATGCGGGTTTCAGGTGGCACGAAACCCGCCCTCTGGATCAAGTCAAGACGCGCCGATCTGTCTTGCCGATCTTCGCGAGTCCGGCTTTTTTTGGGTTTACACTGTCGGCTTTAGCGCCGGTATGGGCACCTACTTCGTCTTCTTCTCGACGGCTCCCCGTGTGCTCATAGGCCAAGCGGAATATTCCGAGATCGGATTCAGCTTTGCCTTCGCCACTGTCGCGCTTGTAATGATCGTGACAACCCGTTTCGCGAAGTCCTTTGTCGCCAGATGGGGCATCGCAGGATGCGTGGCGCGTGGGATGGCGTTGCTTGTTTGCGGAGCGGTCCTGTTGGGGATCGGCGAACTTTACGGCTCGCCGTCATTCCTCACCTTCATCCTACCGATGTGGGTTGTCGCGGTCGGTATTGTCTTCACGGTGTCCGTTACCGCGAACGGCGCTTTGGCAGAGTTCGACGACATCGCGGGATCAGCGGTCGCGTTCTACTTCTGCGTTCAAAGCCTGATAGTCAGCATTGTCGGGACATTGGCGGTGGCACTTTTTAAACGGTGACACAGCGTGGCCCGTGATCTGTTACGCCACGGCGATGGCGGTACTGGTTTCGTTGGGGCTGGTGCTCCTTCGGCTCCGTGGGGCTGCCACCGAGAAGTCGCCAGTCGTCTAACCGACGACTGGTAGCAGGCCCGCTCCGATGCGGCGCACTAACCATCGAAACCTCGTGAATGTCGGTATCCTGTCTGGCAGGATACCGCTCATTTCCCTTGTTCAGTTCATCGCCGTCGCCGAGCATCTGAATTTTCGGCATGCGGCCAAGGCACTTGGTATCAGCCAGTCGAGCGTCAGCGCGCGTGTGAAAGCGCTGGAGGATAACCTTGGTGTCCTGCTATTTGAGCGCCATGCGCGGGGCGTTCGGCTAACAGCCAGTGCCCGTCACTCCCACTCGATTGTAAACAAGCACACAAAACCCTTTAGTGACAACAATTTGCAAGAACTATCAGGCTCAGTGCCATGAAAAATACCATGACCAGATCATGAGGTTGAACACGGCTTGCGCCGGCAGCGTTCACGCTCCTGGTCGGCGATCTCGCCCGGCTGCAATGCTAGCTCAGCATCGGTCATGCGCTCCAGCACGTCGCGTAGGCGGATGGTGCAAGGAATGGGCGGCAGCTCGAACTCATAGCCGCCGGCGATCATTTCGGCCGCAATCTCCTCGGTGATGAAAAACGGCTCGTCGTCTTGGTTCGGCTTCTTCATGCCCTTTCCTCCTGGCGCTCATCCTGGCCGACAGCGGCCAGGGCATCGGCTTCCGTCAATGCGTCCTCCACGAACGCGCCGTGCTGCTTCGCTTCGGCCTGGCTGACCTCGGCCCATATCCGTTTCACCTGGGCCGCACTGTACCCGGCCAGCTCGGCGGTCTTGTTGATGCTGTAGCCGGACTTGCGCAGCGCGACAACTTGGGCGCGGCGCTTCGGATCAGCACGGCGGCCCTTGTACCGCCCGGCCTGGCGGGCCAACTCAATGCCTTGGCGCTGGCGTTCGCGCCTGTCCTCGTAGTCGTCGCGGGCCATCTGCAAGGCCAGGCGAAAAAGCATGATCTGCACGGCTTCCAGCACGATCTTGGCGACGCCCTGGGCCTCGGCCGCCAGGTCGGATAGATCGACCACGCCAGGGACGGCCAGGCTTGCGCCTTTGGCCTGTATCGAGGCCACCAGGCGCTCGGCCTCGGGCAAAGGTAGGCGGCTGATGCGGTCGATCTTCTCGGCAATGACCACCTCGCCGGGCTGTAGGTCGCCGATCATGCGCAGCAGCTCAGGCCGGTCGGCGCGTGCGCCGGATGCCTTCTCACGGTAGATGCCGGCGACGTAGTAGCCGGCGGCCTTCGCGGCCGTAGTGATCGCCTCTTGGCGTTCCAAGTCCTGCGCGTCGGTGCTGACGCGCAGATAGACCCGCGCCACCATCGGCGCGGCTACTGGCTTCGTCCTGCGCATACTTGCGGGCTCCTTTGGGCATACGCAAAGTGTCCGGTCATGCTACCCCCGGCCAAAAAGGCCGTCATGCGATTTATCTTGGCCGGGTCGTTATTGGCGGGTCTAAATGGCCGCTCCGTGGATCTCATCGCCAGAAATGGCGATGCGAGATCCAGGGCAGGGCGGCCGCCATCGTCAGACCTGGCGATGGTCGACGCCGGCGCGCATCGTCGGATGTGGCGATGCGAGCTCGAGGTCGGTGGCCACCGCCGGCGACCTGGTGCCATCGTCGGCAATGGCGATGCTGCAGCTCGACGTGCGCGGCCTGGTCGTCTCGGCATCGTCGGATGCGGCGATGCTCGAGCGAGGCGAAAAAAAACCGCCTCGGGGTGTCCGAGGCGGCAAGTCTGCATGCGGTTCAGGGAGGAAGAAACCGCGCCGGCGATCAGGGAGGAAAACCGCGCGGCCTGATGTGCAGCTCGGCCACTTTAGCCGGATTTTTCGACTTATCCGATGCGAGCGGCCCGCCGTGGGCGCTGCTCGATCTGCTGTTGCTTTTTCTCGACGTGCTTCTGCTCCTGGTGCTGCTGCTCGTCGCGCGGCACTGTTGCAAAGTTAGCGATGAGGCAGCCTTTTGTCTTATTCAAAGGCCTTACATTTCAAAAACTCTGCTTACCAGGCGCATTTCGCCCAGGGGATCACCATAATAAAATGCTGAGGCCTGGCCTTTGCGTAGTGCACGCATCACCTCAATACCTTTGATGGTGGCGTAAGCCGTCTTCATGGATTTAAATCCCAGCGTGGCGCCGATTATCCGTTTCAGTTTGCCATGATCGCATTCAATCACGTTGTTCCGGTACTTAATCTGTCGGTGTTCAACGTCAGACGGGCACCGGCCTTCGCGTTTGAGCAGAGCAAGCGCGCGACCATAGGCGGGCGCTTTATCCGTGTTGATGAATCGCGGGATCTGCCACTTCTTCACGTTGTTGAGGATTTTACCCAGAAACCGGTATGCAGCTTTGCTGTTACGACGGGAGGAGAGATAAAAAAATCGACAGTGCGGCCCCGGCTGTCGACGGCCCGGTACAGATACGCCCAGCGGCCATTGACCTTCACGTAGGTTTCATCCATGTGCCACGGGCAAAGATCGGAAGGGTTACGCCAGTACCAGCGCAGCCGTTTTTCCATTTCAGGCGCATAACGCTGAACCCAGCGGTAAATCGTGGAGTGATCGACATTCACTCCGCGTTCAGCCAGCATCTCCTGCAGCTCACGGTAACTGATGCCGTATTTGCAGTACCAGCGTACGGCCCACAGAATGATGTCACGCTGAAAATGCCGGCCTTTGAATGGGTTCATGTGCAGCTCCATCAGCAAAAGGGGATGATAAGTTTATCACCACCGACTATTTGCAACAGTGCCATATCTGGATCGCGCAACAGGGCTTTGATCTCTCGCACCTGCTGGTCGTCTAACTTCGGCTTGCGGCCACCGGCCCGGCCACGGGCGCGGGCTGCTGCCAGCCCGGCCTGCGTCCGCTCACGGATCAAGCCGCGCTCGAACTCGGCCAGCGCCGCGAAAACATGGAATTGCAGCTTGCCCGATGCGCTGCCCGTCTCGATCTTCTCGGTCAGGCTCTCGAAATGCACGCCGCGCTGTTCAAGCTCGGCCACGATCTGCACCAAGTCATGCAGGCTGCGCCCGAGTCGATCAAGCCGCCACACCACGAGGGTATCCCCGGCCCGTAACGCCTTGCGGCACTGCTCAAGCTCCGGGCGTGCCGCGCTCTTGCCGCTGGCCGCTTCCTCATAGATCACGCTGCACCCGGCCTGCTGGAGCGCGTCGCGCTGCAGGTCTAGGTGCTGGTCGTCCGTCGAAACGCGGGCGTATCCAATGCGTTGATTCATTGACAGTGCCTGAACATAGAAAAATTGACGGTTATCTTAACGGTTTTGGGTATGCCCGGCCATGAAAAAGCGAAACCCTGCAGACCTGTCCAGAAAACCACCGTTTTCTGAACATCGCCACAGATAGCCCGAATTGTCATTTTCAGAAGACGACTGCACCAGTTGATTGGGCGTAATGGCTGTTGTGCAGCCAGCTCCTGACAGTTCAATATCAGAAGTGATCTGCACCAATCTCGACTATGCTCAATACTCGTGTGCACCAAAGCGAGGTGAGCATGGCGACGGAGGCTCTGTTGCAAAGATTGGCGGCAGTCAGAGGTAGGCTGTCGCTCTGCGCCGATCAGGCGGCTGCTGCGAAATGGTGGTTGAGCATGCCCATGGCCTCCGTCAGCGCCGAGGGCCCAATGCCAAAAGCTCTCTCCACAAGGCGCACCTCGCCCCTGATGCCGGGCTGCAGGCACCAGGGGCGAGCCTGTCCTTTGCGCAGGGCTCGCATGACTTCGAATCCCTTGATCGTGGCATAGGCCGTGGGGATCGATTTGAAACCGCGCACCGGCTTGATCAGTATCTTGAGCTTTCCGTGATCGGCCTCGATCACGTTATTGAGATACTTCACCTGCCGGTGGGCCGTCTCCCGGTCCAGCTTTCCTTCGCGCTTCAATTCGGTGATCGCTGCACCATAGCTCGGCGCTTTGTCGGTATTGAGCGTGGCAGGCTTTTCCCAGTGCTTCAGGCCTCGCAGGGCCTTGCCCAGGAACCGCTTCGCTGCCTTGGCGCTGCGGGTCGGCGACAGGTAGAAATCGATCGTGTCGCCCCGCTTGTCGACTGCCCGGTACAGGTAGGTCCACTTGCCCCGCACCTTGACGTAGGTTTCATCCAGGCGCCAGCTCGGATCAAAGCCACGCCGCCAGAACCAGCGCAGCCGCTTCTCCATCTCCGGGGCGTAGCACTGGACCCAGCGATAGATCGTCGTATGGTCGACCGAAATGCCGCGTTCCGCCAGCATTTCCTCAAGGTCGCGATAGCTGATCGGATAGCGACAATACCAGCGCACCGCCCACAGGATCACATCACCCTGGAAATGGCGCCACTTGAAATCCGTCATCGTTCCGTCCGTCCAATCTCCGCCAAGCATGCTCAAGCTTCACGATTTTTGCAACAGAGCCCACACGAGTATTGAGCATAGTCGAGATTGGTGCAGATCACTTCTGATATTGAACTGTCAGGAGCTGGCTGCACAACAGCCATTACGCCCAATCAACTGGTGCAGTCGTCTTCTGAAAATGACATTTGGTATCTCTCATAAACGGATGTTTTTGAGAGAACTATCTTCGGCCTTCACACGCACGAAAGGCGGCGAAGCTCCGCCGTTAATCCGTCCGCCGGAGATCTCGCCCAGGCAGGCTGAAGGCCGAGCAAGCCTGACAGGCCCGAAAAGCCCGGCACGGGCGTCGGCGGCGATGACGGCGGCGGCATTATCCAGGGTTGATGATGGAAGTGGAGGATATCGACAACCTCTCGCGCAACCAAGACATCGCGGTCGGACTGCAAGTGATCTTGAAGCCACGGGCCCGTCCCACCCCGACATGGACCTCGATGCCCGAACGGACGTTAGATTTCGAGTTCTAGGCGTTCTGCGATGAAGGTTGGATCCCAGCCGGGATTGAAAGTGTCGACGTGGGTGAATCCGAGCCGCTCGTATAGGCCACGCAGGTTCGGGTGGCAGTCGAGCCGCAGCTTGGCGCACCCCTGCGTTCGCGCGGCATGGCGGCAAGCCTCGATCAGCGCGGAGCTGACACCCCGGCCCGCATGTGTCCGTCGCACCGCGAGCTTGTGCAGATATGCGGCCTCCCCCTTGAGGGCGTCGGGCCAGAACTCGGGATCCTCGGCCGACAAGGTGCAACAGCCGACGATGCCGTCGCTGCAACTCGCGACTAGGAGCTCGGATCTCAGGACGAAGGTCTCCGCGAATGTCCGGTCGATCCGCGCGACGTCCCAGGCGGGCGTTCCCTTGGCGGACATCCACGCCGCAGCGTCGTGCATCAGCCGCACAACCTCGTCGATATCACCCGAGCAGGCGACCCGAACGTTCGGAGGCTCCTCGCTGTCCATTCGCTCCCCTGGCGCGGTATGAACCGCCGCCTCATAGTGCAGTTTGATCCTGACGAGCCCAGCATGTCTGCGCCCACCTTCGCGGAACCTGACCAGGGTCCGCTAGCGGGCGGCCGGAAGGTGAATGCTAGGCATGATCTAACCCTCGGTCTCTGGCGTCGCGACTGCGAAATTTCGCGAGGGTTTCCGAGAAGGTGATTGCGCTTCGCAGATCTCCAGGCGCGTGGGTGCGGACGTAGTCAGCGCCATTGCCGATCGCGTGAAGTTCCGCCGCAAGGCTCGCTGGACCCAGATCCTTTACAGGAAGGCCAACGGTGGCGCCCAAGAAGGATTTCCGCGACACCGAGACCAATAGCGGAAGCCCCAACGCCGACTTCAGCTTTTGAAGGTTCGACAGCACGTGCAGCGATGTTTCCGGTGCGGGGCTCAAGAAAAATCCCATCCCCGGATCGAGGATGAGCCGGTCGGCAGCGACCCCGCTCCGTCGCAAGGCGGAAACCCGCGCCTCGAAGAACCGCACAATCTCGTCGAGCGCGTCTTCGGGTCGAAGGTGACCGGTGCGGGTGGCGATGCCATCCCGCTGCGCTGAGTGCATAACCACCAGCCTGCAGTCCGCCTCAGCAATATCGGGATAGAGCGCAGGGTCAGGAAATCCTTGGATATCGTTCAGGTAGCCCACGCCGCGCTTGAGCGCATAGCGCTGGGTTTCCGGTTGGAAGCTGTCGATTGAAACACGGTGCATCTGATCGGACAGGGCGTCTAAGAGCGGCGCAATACGTCTGATCTCATCGGCCGGCGATACAGGCCTCGCGTCCGGATGGCTGGCGGCCGGTCCGACATCCACGACGTCTGATCCGACTCGCAGCATTTCGATCGCCGCGGTGACAGCGCCGGCGGGGTCTAGCCGCCGGCTCTCATCGAAGAAGGAGTCCTCGGTGAGATTCAGAATGCCGAACACCGTCACCATGGCGTCGGCCTCCGCAGCGACTTCCACGATGGGGATCGGGCGAGCAAAAAGGCAGCAATTATGAGCCCCATACCTACAAAGCCCCACGCATCAAGCTTTTGCCCATGAAGCAACCAGGCAATGGCTGTAATTATGACGACGCCGAGTCCCGACCAGACTGCATAAGCAACACCGACAGGGATGGATTTCAGAACCAGAGAAAGAAAATAAAATGCGATGCCATAACCGATTATGACAACGGCGGAAGGGGCAAGCTTAGTAAAGCCCTCGCTAGATTTTAATGCGGATGTTGCGATTACTTCGCCAACTATTGCGATAACAAGAAAAAGCCAGCCTTTCATGATATATCTCCCAATTTGTGTAGGGCTTATTATGCACGCTTAAAAATAATAAAAGCAGACTTGACCTGATAGTTTGGCTGTGAGCAATTATGTGCTTAGTGCATCTAACGCTTTTAGCAGGGGCGCGACGTCAGGAGCGTCCCTTGCCTAAACTTGTTAAGGCATTTGTGAACAAACGCCACCAGTATTTTGGTTTAGAACCAATGCATACTTCATACGAATACAGCCTATCTCGAATCAAGCAGGAACCATCCAAGATTGGCATAAAAGGTACATTCAACCTTTTCACTGCATCCCATTGGTGCACGTACTCGGTCTTGCAACTCGGACACTTTGGGTTTGCACCAGGAACAAACCTACCCCCGCAAGGGCAATCTGGAAGAGTTGCTGCTATTCGATCCAAGAGCTCTTGATTGATTTCATTTTCATACAGTAATGCATGGTCCTGCTCTCTATGGATTACATTCGAGCAAGTATCACAGAAAAAATGCGGGCAACTGTCGCTCATGCCGCTCGATTGCCAGGCAGGAGTTTCCTTCCCACACTTTGGGTTTGGGCATTTCATTCTTCCTATCCATGGTGCATTCGCTTCGTAATGTACGATTTTCATGTAGCCTTAACGCCTGGCACAGCGGATCGCAAACCTGGCGCGGCTTTTGGTACAAAAGGCGTGACAGGTTTGCGAATCCGTTGCTGCCACTTGTTAACCCTTTTGCCAGATTTGGTAACTATAATTTATGTTAGAGGCGAAGTCTTGGGTAAAAACTGGCCTAAAATTGCTGGGGATTTCAGGAAAGTAAACATCACCTTCCGGCTCGATGTCTATTGTAGATATATGTAGTGTATCTACTTGATCGATCAGGCTTTTGTATATCTCCCCACCACCTGAAACAATGACATGATCCGTTATTTTCTTTAGGTTGGTTAAAGCATCTTTAATTGATGGAAAGATCAATACGTTCTCATTGTCAGATGTAAAACTTGAACGTGTTACGACCGCATACTTTCGGTTGGGTAATGCTCCCATTGATTCAAAAGTCTTGCGTCCAACCAACAGCCATTGGTTATAGGTAATAGCTTTAAACAGGAGCTGTTCACCTTTGGCACTCCATGGAATATCAGGGCCATTCCCGATAACTCCATTCTTCGATATAGCTACCATTAGTGATAGTTTCACAATTCTTCCTCAGAGGTTAACTTTGTTTTAGGGCGACTGCCCTGCTGCGTAACATCGTTGCTGCTCCATAACATCAAACATCGACCCACGGCGTAACGCGCTTGCTGCTTGGATGCCCGAGGCATAGACTGTACAAAAAAACAGTCATAACAAGCCATGAAAACCGCCACTGCGCCCCTATCTCATCTGCGCAAGGCAGAACGTGAAGACGGCCGCCCTGGACCTCGCCCGCGAGCGCCAGGCGCACGAGGCCGGCGCGCGGACCCGCGCCACGGCCCACGAGCGGACGCCGCAGCAGGAGCGCCAGAAGGCCGCCAGAGAGGCCGAGCGCGGCCGTGAGGCTTGGACGCTAGGGCAGGGCATGAAAAAGCCCGTAGCGGGCTGCTACGGGCGTCTGACGCGGTGGAAAGGGGGAGGGGATGTTGTCTACATGGCTCTGCTGTAGTGAGTGGGTTGCGCTCCGGCAGCGGTCCTGATCAATCGTCACCCTTTCTCGGTCCTTCAACGTTCCTGACAACGAGCCTCCTTTTCGCCAATCCATCGACAATCACCGCGAGTCCCTGCTCGAACGCTGCGTCCGGACCGGCTTCGTCGAAGGCGTCTATCGCGGCCCGCAACAGCGGCGAGAGCGGAGCCTGTTCAACGGTGCCGCCGCGCTCGCCGGCATCGCTGTCGCCGGCCTGCTCCTCAAGCACGGCCCCAACAGTGAAGTAGCTGATTGTCATCAGCGCATTGACGGCGTCCCCGGCCGAAAAACCCGCCTCGCAGAGGAAGCGAAGCTGCGCGTCGGCCGTTTCCATCTGCGGTGCGCCCGGTCGCGTGCCGGCATGGATGCGCGCGCCATCGCGGTAGGCGAGCAGCGCCTGCCTGAAGCTGCGGGCATTCCCGATCAGAAATGAGCGCCAGTCGTCGTCGGCTCTCGGCACCGAATGCGTATGATTCTCCGCCAGCATGGCTTCGGCCAGTGCGTCGAGCAGCGCCCGCTTGTTCCTGAAGTGCCAGTAAAGCGCCGGCTGCTGAACCCCCAACCGTTCCGCCAGTTTGCGTGTCGTCAGACCGTCTACGCCGACCTCGTTCAACAGGTCCAGGGCGGCACGGATCACTGTATTCGGCTGCAACTTTGTCATGCTTGACACTTTATCACTGATAAACATAATATGTCCACCAACTTATCAGTGATAAAGAATCCGCGCGTTCAATCGGACCAGCGGAGGCTGGTCCGGAGGCCAGACGTGAAACCCAACAGACCCCTGATCGTAATTCTGAGCACTGTCGCGCTCGACGCTGTCGGCATCGGCCTGATTATGCCGGTGCTGCCGGGCCTCCTGCGCGATCTGGTTCACTCGAACGACGTCACCGCCCACTATGGCATTCTGCTGGCGCTGTATGCGTTGATGCAATTTGCCTGCGCACCTGTGCTGGGCGCGCTGTCGGATCGTTTCGGGCGGCGGCCGGTCTTGCTCGTCTCGCTGGCCGGCGCTGCTGTCGACTACGCCATCATGGCGACGGCGCCTTTCCTTTGGGTTCTCTATATCGGGCGGATCGTGGCCGGCATCACCGGGGCGACTGGGGCGGTAGCCGGCGCTTATATTGCCGATATCACTGATGGCGATGAGCGCGCGCGGCACTTCGGCTTCATGAGCGCCTGTTTCGGGTTCGGGATGGTCGCGGGACCTGTGCTCGGTGGGCTGATGGGCGGTTTCTCCCCCCACGCTCCGTTCTTCGCCGCGGCAGCCTTGAACGGCCTCAATTTCCTGACGGGCTGTTTCCTTTTGCCGGAGTCGCACAAAGGCGAACGCCGGCCGTTACGCCGGGAGGCTCTCAACCCGCTCGCTTCGTTCCGGTGGGCCCGGGGCATGACCGTCGTCGCCGCCCTGATGGCGGTCTTCTTCATCATGCAACTTGTCGGACAGGTGCCGGCCGCGCTTTGGGTCATTTTCGGCGAGGATCGCTTTCACTGGGACGCGACCACGATCGGCATTTCGCTTGCCGCATTTGGCATTCTGCATTCACTCGCCCAGGCAATGATCACCGGCCCTGTAGCCGCCCGGCTCGGCGAAAGGCGGGCACTCATGCTCGGAATGATTGCCGACGGCACAGGCTACATCCTGCTTGCCTTCGCGACACGGGGATGGATGGCGTTCCCGATCATGGTCCTGCTTGCTTCGGGTGGCATCGGAATGCCGGCGCTGCAAGCAATGTTGTCCAGGCAGGTGGATGAGGAACGTCAGGGGCAGCTGCAAGGCTCACTGGCGGCGCTCACCAGCCTGACCTCGATCGTCGGACCCCTCCTCTTCACGGCGATCTATGCGGCTTCTATAACAACGTGGAACGGGTGGGCATGGATTGCAGGCGCTGCCCTCTACTTGCTCTGCCTGCCGGCGCTGCGTCGCGGGCTTTGGAGCGGCGCAGGGCAACGAGCCGATCGCTGATCGTGGAAACGATAGGCCTATGCCATGCGGGTCAAGGCGACTTCCGGCAAGCTATACGCGCCCTAGGAGTGCGGTTGGAACGTTGGCCCAGCCAGATACTCCCGATCACGAGCAGGACGCCGATGATTTGAAGCGCACTCAGCGTCTGATCCAAGAACAACCATCCTAGCAACACGGCGGTCCCCGGGCTGAGAAAGCCCAGTAAGGAAACAACTGTAGGTTCGAGTCGCGAGATCCCCCGGAACCAAAGGAAGTAGGTTAAACCCGCTCCGATCAGGCCGAGCCACGCCAGGCCGAGAACATTGGTTCCTGTAGGCATCGGGATTGGCGGATCAAACACTAAAGCTACTGGAACGAGCAGAAGTCCTCCGGCCGCCAGTTGCCAGGCGGTAAAGGTGAGCAGAGGCACGGGAGGTTGCCACTTGCGGGTCAGCACGGTTCCGAACGCCATGGAAACCGCCCCCGCCAGGCCCGCTGCGACGCCGACAGGATCTAGCGCTGCGTTTGGTGTCAACACCAACAGCGCCACGCCCGCAGTTCCGCAAATAGCCCCCAGGACCGCCATCAATCGTATCGGGCTACCTAGCAGAGCGGCAGAGATGAACACGACCATCAGCGGCTGCACAGCGCCTACCGTCGCCGCGACCCCGCCCGGCAGGCGGTAGACCGAAATAAACAACAAGCTCCAGAATAGCGAAATATTAAGTGCGCCGAGGATGAAGATGCGCATCCACCAGATTCCCGTTGGAATCTGTCGGACGATCATCACGAGCAATAAACCCGCCGGCAACGCCCGCAGCATCGCGACCGTCATCGGTGAGAAGTTCGGCAGGTATTGGGTGGTGACAATGTAGGTGCTGCCCCAAATGGCAGGTGCTATCGCTGTGAACAATAAATCGGGCGTGCGTAATGACATGCGATTACAAGACCTCCGCTACGGCGATGGGTTTTTGAGAGTTGCAGGCGCCGCGATGACCGCACCCTGACTTGGACTGGCCCTGCCTCGCACCAATCCACCTGCGGCTATGGCCGCGATCATGCGAGGCCCGAAAATTACACGACCTGTACACGTCCGCCGAACCCGGAACGCAACAGAGCTTCGTGGGCATCCCGATCCGGGTCGTAGCAGCAGTCCTGGACCAAACGCACGTCGTAGTCCGCATCACTAGCCCAGGCGACGCTTGAAAGAACAACGCCGGTGGTGCTTATCCCGGCCATGACAAGCGTGCTTACGCCGCGCGTCCGAAGGTCGGCGTCGAGCGCCGTGCCATAAAAGACGCTGGCTCGCGGACATGCATAGAAAAGGTCGCCCCGTTCGATCGCAAGCCCTTCGACGGGCAGACCGGTGCGAAATCGTCCGCTCGGGAGATACGGTGAGATTTGGCGATTCGTCGCCGGCGGCGCATGTTCATACTCTTCGCCGAGCGAAAAGTTGGGGAACAGCACGGGCCGGCCGCGCAAGGCGTGCTGGCAGCCGTGCAGACCCTGCGTGAGATGAACGCCGACAACCTGCGCAAGGTGCCGGCCGATGCACCCACGGCCTTCATCAAGCCGCGCTGGAAGCCGCTGGTGATCACCCCGGAAGGCCTCGACCGGAAATTCTACGAAATCTGCGCCCTGTCCGAGCTGAAGAACGCCCTGCGCTCCGGCGACATCTGGGTCAAGGGCTCGCGGCAGTTCCGCGACTTCGACGACTACCTGCTGCCGGCCGAGAAGTTCGCCGCACTCAAGCGCGAGCAGGCCCTGCCCCTGGCGATCAACCCGAACAGCGACCAGTACCTGGAAGAGCGTTTGCAGCTGCTGGACGAGCAGTTGGCCACCGTCACCCGCCTGGCCAAGGACAACGAGCTGCCCGATGCCATCCTCACCGAGTCAGGGCTGAAAATCACCCCGCTGGATGCGGCGGTGCCGGATCGGGCGCAGGCGCTGATCGACCAAACCAGCCAGTTACTGCCGCGCATCAAGATCACCGAACTGCTGATGGACGTGGACGACTGGACGGGCTTCAGCCGCCACTTCACCCACTTGAAGGACGGGGCCGAGGCCAAAGACAGGACGTTGCTGCTGTCCGCAATCCTCGGTGATGCGATCAACCTCGGGCTGACCAAGATGGCCGAGTCGAGCCCCGGCCTGACCTACGCCAAGCTGTCCTGGCTGCAAGCCTGGCACATCCGCGACGAAACCTATTCGGCGGCCTTGGCCGAGCTGGTCAACCACCAGTATCGCCACGCCTTTGCCGCCCACTGGGGCGACGGCACGACCTCATCCTCCGATGGCCAGCGCTTCCGCGCGGGTGGCCGGGGCGAGAGCACCGGGCACGTCAACCCGAAGTACGGTAGCGAGCCGGGACGGCTGTTCTATACCCATATCTCCGACCAGTACGCGCCGTTCAGCACCCGCGTGGTGAATGTCGGCGTCCGCGATTCCACCTATGTGCTCGACGGCCTGCTGTACCACGAGTCCGACCTGCGGATCGAGGAGCACTACACCGACACGGCCGGCTTCACCGATCACGTCTTTGCCCTGATGCACCTGCTAGGCTTCCGCTTCGCGCCGCGCATCCGCGACCTCGGCGAAACCAAGCTGTACGTGCCGCAGGGCGTGCAAGCCTACCCGACGTTGCGCCCGCTGATCGGCGGCACCCTGAACATCAAGCACGTGCGTGCCCACTGGGACGACATCCTGCGCCTGGCCAGCTCGATCAAGCAGGGCACCGTCACCGCCTCGCTGATGCTGCGCAAGCTCGGCAGCTACCCGCGCCAGAACGGACTGGCCGTGGCCCTGCGCGAGCTGGGCCGGATCGAGCGCACGCTGTTCATCCTGGACTGGCTGCAAAGTGTTGAACTGCGCCGCCGCGTGCATGCCGGCCTGAACAAAGGTGAGGCGCGCAACTCGCTGGCCAGGGCGGTGTTCTTCAACCGCCTTGGGGAAATCAGGGATCGGAGCTTCGAGCAGCAGCGCTACCGGGCCAGCGGCCTCAACCTGGTGACGGCGGCTATCGTGCTGTGGAACACGGTGTACCTGGAACGCGCCACCCAGGGGTTGGTCGAGGCCGGCAAGCCGGTGGACGGCGAGCTGCTGCAATTCCTGTCGCCGCTGGGCTGGGAGCACATCAACCTAACCGGCGATTACGTCTGGCGGCAGAGCCGCAGACTGGAAGACGGGAAGTTTCGGCCCTTACGGATGCCCGGAAAACCTTAGCGTACGATTTTTTCCGAATTCTGCGGGCTCCCCTTAATGACCAGCACAGTCGTGATGGCAAGGTCAGAATAGCGCTGAGGTCTGCCTCGTGAAGAAGGTGTTGCTGACTCATACCAGGCCTGAATAGCTTCATCATCCAGCCAGAAAGTTATGGAGCCACGGTTGATGAGGGCTTTATTGTAGGTGGGCCAGTTGGTTATTTTGAACTTTTGCTTTGCCACGGAACGGTCTGCGTTGTCGGGAAGATGCGTGATCTGATCCTTCAACTCAGCAAAAGTTCGATTTATTCAACAAAGCCCATTCAGTCCTCAATTTGTGCATTTTTTAAACGAAAAAAGGGTGTCTAATACGGTGAAATCATAGTATTACCAAAGTAATAAATAAAAAGTTATTTAAATCAGTAATTTAGATTTGATTTGTAATACCTGGGTAATACCGCAGCATGGCTAAATTTTGTTTTTTTTCTTTTAAATCAGTGCGATAGCGTGATTTATCACGCTGCGTTAGGTGTATAGCAGGTTAAGGGATAAAAAATCATCTTTTTTTGGTAGGGCGATCTCCGTAGGTTAAGGGGCATTTGGCTAAAAAGCGTCCTATTCTTTGATGGTCATGCTTGCATGACCATCTGAGCAACCAAAAACTACAGATAAACTACAGATAAACTACAAAAAACGTTTTGCCTTAGTGTTGTAAGACTACAAATAGACTACAATAAAACTACAAATAAACTACAAAAAACGTGACAGACTACAAATAGACTACAATAAAACTACAGATAAACTACAAAACTCGATTGACCCCTTCTTACGAGTGTTGTAGAGTCATTTTCATACAACGGAGGGGGTTATGAATAAACCAGCAGATCTGAAACCCCGCAACTTATCGGCTGCTGTCAGATTGCGCCTAAATGAAATCGAGAACTGGCTGGACAGAGGGCTAACGCGGCATGAAATTGCTGAAATCCTCGACAGCGAATACAGCTTTTCGGTAACAGCCAAAGGGCTTGAGATGGCACTGTATAGAACGCGGCAAAACCGAAAAAATGTATTGCACAATACGCATGATAAGAGTAGCGCGAAGGGTGCAGCGGAAAGTGTATTGCACAATACACAACCGTCTGAGCCTGAAGTGCAGGAAAGTAAAAAAGCAGAGAGTCCCGGCATTATTGATAAAGAATTCTTCAAGAAAATCGGTGAGAATTTCGACCCTAAGAAGTTCAACAAAAAATTCTGAGGTGATTTATGAAAGTAGCGGTAATTAATTACAGTGGCAGTGTTCGTAAAACCTTAATTTCATCTTACCTGTTAGCCCCGCGCGGCTTTGTTGAATAAATCAGATTTCGGGTAAGTCTCCCCCGTAGCGGGTTGTGTTTTCAGGCAATACGCACGCTTTCAGGCATACCTGCTTTCGTCATTTTGTTCAGCGCTCGTACCAGGGCCATAGCCTCTGCAACCTGACCATCGTAGTCACGCAGTGTCAGTGAACCTCCGAACAGCTGTTTTACCCGGTACATCGCCGTTTCCGCTATCGAGCGACGGTTGTAATCTGTTGTCCATTTCCACCGCGCATTACTCCCGGTCAGCCGCTGATTCGCAACAGCACGGTTACGGTCTGCATATTCACCGGGCCAGTAACCCGCGCCTTTTCGGGGCGGGATAAGCGCGCTGATTTTCTTACGCCGCAGTTCATCGTGACAGAGTTGGGTGTCGTAAGCGCCGTCTGCCGATGCTGCCCTGATTTTTCTGTGAGTCTGCCGGATAAGACCCGGGAAGGCTTCTGAGTCCGTCACATTGTTCAGCGACAGGTTTGCACAGATGATTTCATGTGTGTTGCTGTCAACTGCCAGATGCAACTTTCGCCATATACGACGGCGTTCCTGGCCATGCTTTTTGACTTTCCATTCGCCTTCACCAAAGACCTTCAGCCCGGTGGAATCAATCACCAGATGCGCGATTTCACCCCGGGTGAACGTTTTGAAACTGACATTAACCGACTTTGCGCGCTTGCTGACACTGGTGTAATCCGGGCAGCGCAACGGAACATTCATCAGTGTAAAAATGGAATCAATAAAACCCTGTGCAGCCCGCAGGGTCAACCTGAACACGCGTTTAATGACCAGAACGGTGGTGATGGCGAGATCAGAATAGCGCTGAGGTCTTCCCCGTGATGAAGGCGTTGCCGACTCATACCAGGCCTGAATAGCTTCATCATCCAGCCAGAAAGTTATGGAGCCACGGTTGATGAGGGCTTTATTGTAGGTGGGCCAGTTGGTTATTTTGAACTTTTGCTTTGCCACGGAATGGTCTGCGTTGTCGGGAAGATGCGTGATCTGATCCTTCAACTCAGCAAAAGTTCGATTTATTCAACAAAGCCGTCTGTGTTGTAAAATGGCGCCGAAAGCCCGGCGTAGCCGGTTGCCGGGCTATAAATTCTGCCACCCTACCCCCTGCCCTGATTAGCCTTAACTCGCGAACAGCAATGAAGAAGTCAAAGTAATCCCTTTTAACCCCGGTGAGCGGGCTTTACGGCGTTTACGACGTAAAGGGCGTGATTTCCGGGGCCTAAGCGGCGGCAGCTTGCTGCTGACGCTTAGGGGGATGTTCATCAACTATTTCAGCGACACCAGGGAACTTAACACGGTAGCTGCAAAGCCCTAATCCCGCTCACCGCCACGCAGCTGCCGTACGTCCCCCACGGGGGTGCGCAGTGCTGCGCGCGGGAACGGCGGCCCGTCTGCGGGACGCGGCGCCGTACTGCGCGTTAGCGGCCGCACGCGGCCGGTTACGGGGGACACTCCGCCATACGACCAGCGACCCGCTGAGCTGCACAATCCACAGATAACACAAGCTACATACATGTCGATATGGGAATCGGCCCACCTTGCCGGGCGCCGGTGCCGTGTGGAAATCCGCCCACCTTGCCGCGCGCCGGTGCCGTGTGGGAATCCGCCCACCTTGCCGGGCGCCGGTGCCGTGTGGGAATCCGCCCACCTTGCCGGGCGCCGGTGCTGTGTGGAAATCCGCCCACCTTGCCGCGCGCCGGTGCCGTGTGGGAATCCGCCCACCTTGCCGCGCGCCGGTGCCGTGTGGGAATCCGCCCACCTTGCCGGGCGCCGGTGCTGTGTGAAATCCGCCCACCTTACCGGGCGCCGGTGCTGTGTGGAAATCCGCCCATCTTGCCGGGCGCCGGTGCCGTGTGGGAATCCGCCCACCTTGCCGGGCGCCGGTGCTGTGTGGAAATCCGCCCACCTTACCGGGCGCCGGTGCTGTGTGGAAATCCGCCCATCTTGCCGGGCGCCGGTGCCGTGTGGGAATCCGCCCACCTTACCGGGCGCCGGTGCCGTGTGGGAATCCGCCCACCTTACCGGGCGCCGGTGCCGTGTGGGAATCCGCCCACCTTACCGGGCGCCGGTGCTGTGTGGAAATCCGCCCACCTTGCCGCGCGCCGGTGCCGTGTGGGAATCCGCCCACCTTGCCGCGCGCCGGTGCCGTGTGGGAATCCGCCCACCTTGCCGGGCGCCGGTGCTGTGTGGAAATCCGCCCACCTTGCCGCGCGCCGGTGCCGTGTGGGAATCCGCCCACCTTGCCGCGCGCCGGTGCCGTGTGGGAATCCGCCCACCTTGCCGGGCGCCGGTGCTGTGTGGAAATCCGCCCACCTTACCGGGCGCCGGTGCTGTGTGGAAATCCGCCCATCTTGCCGGGCGCCGGTGCCGTGTGGGAATCCGCCCACCTTGCCGGGCGCCGGTGCTGTGTGGAAATCCGCCCACCTTACCGGGCGCCGGTGCTGTGTGGAAATCCGCCCATCTTGCCGGGCGCCGGTGCCGTGTGGGAATCCGCCCACCTTACCGGGCGCCGGTGCTGTGTGGAAATCCGCCCATCTTCATGACAAAAATTTGTCAAATGACAGGCTCATGTGTGCTGATTTATGTCAGACGGGATTTTGCTTATCAATTATTGAGAACAGAAATTTTCCTGAATCATCAATACTATACTTAGCAAGTAAAGGTGTTTTCTCATTTATCTGCTTGAGTGCAGGATCAAGGAAAGATCGTTTCAACTCTGCCAAGTTCTTCTGCTGGGATTCCGGTAAGACGAAACGGTCATTTAACCAAGCATGAGTAGTAACCCATAAGCCTGAAGATTTGAATTGAGCAAGACTTTCATAAAGGCGGATCGTCCGGGGATTTCGAAGACTGCCACAATCGCGGAGCGAGTAGGTGGTGAACTGGTTGGTAATGACTCCAACTTACTGATAGTGTTTTATGTTCAGATAATGCCCGATGACTTTGTCATGCAGCGCCACCGATTTTGAGAACGACAGTGACTTCCTGCCCAGCCTTGCCAGATGCTGCCTCAGATTCTGGTTATGCCGCTCAATTCGCTGCGTATATCGCTTGCTGATAACGTGCAGTTCTCCCTTCAGGCGGGATTCATAAAGCGGCCAGCCATCCGTCATCCATACCACGACCTCAAAGGCCGACAGCAGGCCCGGAAGACGCTCCAGCGTGGCCAGAGTACGCTCACCAAAGACGCGTGCCACCACCGTCCTGCACATCCTGCCATAGGCGTAAAATAACCAGCGCTGACGTGATTTAGCCCCGACGTAGCCCCACTGTTCGTCCATTTCCGCGCAGACAATGACGTCACTGCCCGGTTGTATGCGTGAGGTTACCGACTGCGGTCTGAGTTTTTTAAGTGACGTAAAATCGTGTTGAGGCCAACGCCCATAATGCGGGCGGTTGCCCGGCATCCAACGCCATTCATGGCCATATCAATGATTTTCTGGTGCGTACCGGGCTGAGAGGCGGTGTAAGTGAACTGTAGCTGCCATGTTTTACGGCAGTGAGAGCAGAGATAGCGCTGATGTCCGGCAGTACTTTTACCGTTACGCACCACGCCTTCAGTAGCTGAGCAGGAGGGACAACTGATGGAGATGGAAGCCACTGGAGCACCTCAAAGACACCATCGTACACTAAATCAGTAAGTTGGCACCATTATCCGGCAGGCGATCTGGATTATCGTCACGCTGTTAAATATGTCGCGGTAGGGATACCCGTTACCGGATACCCCCCGCACAGATCCCGGCGTGCGCGATTTACGCACCGGGCTCCTGCCTCGGGTGTCTGGCGGTGAACCGCTCCACAGGCCATGGATGAAGAACCCGAACCCTTGGTAGCCATGCGGCTGCCAGTTTGTTTGCTTTCGTCCAGGTCGTATCATCCTTCTGGCTCCTGCGCCTGAGCGCCCGGCGCCAGAGGTTTGTTACGTGTGTCCTGAACTTCTGCATGGTGGGGAAGTTGCCCGGTACCGAGTGATAGTTCAGGTATCCCTGAACCACTCTCCTGAGCCATTTTCCCTGTTCGGGGATTGAGTAATGCCAGCGCCTTCGCAGACCGTCTTTGATGGCTTTCAGAGTTGCCGTCATCCGATCCCGGCGGGTCTTTCGTATCAGCATGAACCTGCCGTTGCGATCTTTCCCGCTGATGTGCGTGAACCCGAGGAAGTTGAACGTTTCTGGTTTGCCTTTTCCCCTGATGGCACGGTTTTCGGCAGCGAAGCGGCCGAACTCCATCAGACGGGTTTTCTCCGGGTGAACCGTGAGTCCGAACTCCCTCAGTCTGCGCTGCATGGCTATACGGAAGCGCCGGGCATCGTATCGTTTGTCGAACCCGATGACGATGTCATCGGCGTATCTGACCATTACCACATTGCCTGTGGCATAGCGACGTCGCCACTGATGCGCCCACAGATCGAAGACGTAGTGGAGGTATATGTTTGCCAGCAGCGGTGAGATGACCGCACCCTGTGGGGTGCCTTCCTCCGTTGCTCGCCATTGACCCTCCTCCAACGTCCCGGCTGTGAGCCACTTACGTATGAGCCTGATTACGCTCCGGTCGCCGATCCGATGCTCTGTGAACCTGATCAGCCATTCGTGGCTCACCCTGTCGAAGAACTGACTGATGTCGGCATCCAGTACCCAGTTTACGTTAGTGCGTACCAGCCCTGTGGCCAGTGCGTCCAGTGCATCGTGCTGGCTTCGCCCGGGTCTGAACCCGTATGAGAACCCCATAAAGTCGTTTTCATAGACTGCGTTCAGGATTTTCACCAGCGCATACTGGACGATCTTGTCCTCCAGCGAGGCGATGCCGAGCGGGCGTTGTTTTCCATCCGCTTTTGGGATGTAGTGACGCCTGCCGGGCTGCGCCCTGTAGCTGCCCTAATGTAGCCTCCGGTGCAGATCTGTTATGTTGTTCTTCATGTTTCCGGCGTAGTCCATCCACCTGATGCCATCCACTCCGGCGGCCGCTTTCCTGCTCAGGGAGAGGAATGCGGCTTCCAGTGCTTCGACTGTCAGCAGGTGGAACAATGCTGTAAACCGTTCTTTCTTCCGCTGCTTCGCAGCTTCCCGCACGCGTGACAGCCTCTGTGACATGCTTTCCCGGCTCTGTGTCCGGCGCATGTGTGGCTGTTCCGCGTTCCCCTTGGCCCCGCTCCTTCGCTCCACTGACTCCGCTCCTTTCGGGTTGTTCGCCTGCTTCGCCGCTACTATGAGCGAGTCCGACTTCTCCTCTCCGTACATCACCGGCTATGACTCCTCGTCTTCCCGGTGCGGGCCGTCTCCGACACTGGCAGATGGTCAGAGGGGAGATCTCCCGGTTCCCGCGTAGAGATCGTATTGACATGCCAGGGTCTCAGACCCCGCCGGGTCCATGTGGCACTCGCAGTATCGCACCCTATGATGTTGCCTTCCGTTAACAGTACAACGTCGGCACCCGGTAATTTAATATACATTTCGTGGCTCAATGGCTGGCCTGTCAACACCCCTGTCAACGCTTCGCCCCATACCTCGCGGTATGCAACGCATGACTCGGGGACCTTGTGGATTGCTGGTCCTTCAATGGTCGGGGACTTTCACCCCTTGATCTCTACCGGTCTCCCGGTGAACACTGTATGTATAACCAGTAAAATTAGAGTGTCAGGAGGAAAGATGAAACTACAACTTTTCAGCACCGGGAAAGAACTCCCGCCACAGGCCCATCCATTGTTTGCCGATCTGGCCAGCTGCGGTTTTCCCAGCCCTGCTGCTGACTATGTCGAGTCCGATCTGGATCTCCATGATTACTGCATACGGCATCCGAGCGCGACGTACTACCTGCGTGCCAGCGGAGACAGCATGGCCGACGGCAGTCTGTACAATGGCGATCTGCTGGTTGTGGACAGTGCTGAAAAGCCGCGGCACGGCGATATCGTTGTCGCCAGCATGCAGGGGGAGTTTACGGTGAAACGGCTTCTGCTGACGCCGCGACTGACGCTGCAGCCCATGAATGCCTCCTGGTCGCCGATTTATCCTGATCCCGACGAGCTGGATATCTTTGGCGTCGTCACGCATATCATCCACCGCCCGAGGGAGATGTACTGATGTTTGCCCTGGCCGATGTGAACAGCTTCTATGCCAGCTGTGAACGTGTTTTCCGCCCGGATTTGAAAGGAAAGCCGATAGTCGTCCTGAGCAACAACGACGGGAATGTAATCGCTCGCAGTGCCGAGGCGAAGCCCTGGATCAAAATGGAAACTCCGTGGTTTCAGATAAAAAACGAAAGATACCCGGAAAAAATATATGCGTTTTCAAGTAACTATGAACTTTATGCCTCGATGTTGGCGCGCGTGATGAACAGCCTGGAGGAACTGGCCCCCAGAGTGGAACAGTATTCAATTGATGAGATGTTCCTCGATTTGACCGGCGTGGAGCACTGTATGGAGCTTGAGGACTTCGGCCGGCAGCTGCGTCAGCACGTGTATGACTGTACCCACCTGACCATTGGCGTGGGCGCCGGACCAACGAAGACCCTCGCAAAATCAGCCCAGTGGGCCTCAAAAGAGTGGAAACAGTTTCGTGGCGTACTTGCTCTGACCAGGGGAAATCCGCAGAGAACGCGGAAACTGCTTTCACTGCAGCCGGTTGAAGAAATCTGGGGGGTGGGTAACCGTATTGCACGCAAGCTGAATGTACTGGGCATTAAGACCGCGCTCGATCTCGCCCTGACGAACCCGGCCTTCATCCGCAAAAATTTTTCTGTGGTCCTTGAGCGAACGGTACGGGAACTGAACGGGGAAAGCTGCCTTTCGCTTGAGGAAGCCCCTCCGACGAAACAGCAAATTGTCTGCAGCCGCAGTTTTGGCGTGAAGATCACGGAGTACGAGTCACTCCGTCAGGCTATCTGTCAGCACGCAGAGCGGGCCTCTGAAAAACTGCGTAAAGAGCACCAGTATTGCCGGCATATTTCCGTTTTCATCAAAACGTCTCCGTTCGCCATTAAAGAGCCTTACTACGGCAACGTGGCTACGGAAAAACTTCTTACACCCACTCAGGACACCAGGGACATCATTGCAGCCGCTACAACGGCTCTGGAGCGTATCTGGAGGGATGGGCACCGGTATGCCAAAGCCGGAGTTATGCTGAATGACTTCACCGGCTCCGGCGTTTCGCAGCTGCAGCTGTTCGACGAACGCCCGCCACGCCCTTACAGTGCTGAGCTGATGAAGGTTCTGGACGGGATCAACAACTCAGGGCTGGGTAAAGTATGGTTTGCGGGGCGGGGTATTGCCCCGGAATGGCAGATGAAACGGGAGATGCTTTCTCCTGCTTATACGACACGATGGTCAGATATTCCTTCAGCGAAACTGGCGTAAAACTTTGGCGATTTCACCTTGAAATTCTCAGCCTAAACTGCCTAATTACAATAAGTTAGATGTGAAATCGCCATGGCGAAATTATTGACTCAAATTTCTGTCAAGGACCTCGTTGATAGCCTTGTCCAGTTCATCCTGAATCACTTTTGACATACGGCTAAACTCATAAGTCAGCGTACGCCCTTTCACACGCTTACGCGCGAACTTGTCCTTTTCTTCAAAAGACCAGAGTGGGGAAACCACTGACTTTTCCTTGGGAGATGGATCTATCAATGCCTGAGATGCCTGAGAAATCAGCTTCAGTATACTGGCTTTCTGTTCGTCTTCTGGTCGCTCGCCTTCACTCAAAATTGCATCGAGCTGAGCTGATACAGACTGAATGAGTTCTTCAGGCGTTAATCCCTTTTCACTGAGTTTTTCATTAACTTCTAAAAGAAGTTTATAGTCACTAAACGATAGCTCCGACTGAACCGGGAACAGAGAAATCAAGTCTTGCGGTACGGCCGCCGCCTGCAGCGCCCTGGTAACTTTAGCTTGAGATAACCCCTCCAGTTCAGCAATTTCCTTTTGATTAAATCCGGACTCTTTAAGAGCGATCAATCTCAGGCCAATCTCCCGAAGATTATGTTCTTTAGCTGTCTGGATATCTTTAGCCAGTTGGCGAGCTTCATCAGCTGATAAATGCTCTTCGGTAACCATTACATCAAGGCCTGTACGGACAAAAATTGCTGAGGCTCGCCGTCTTGAACCATCCAGTATCTCAATCCTTTCACTTTGCTTAATACCAATACAGGGAAAGAACTGCTGAAACTTAATCGTCTGGATAATGGATTTCAGGGATTCCCTGGTCAGTGCAAGTTGATCTCTTCCGTTGTTTTCCTGGTTTACGAAGGTCTTACTTTCAACTTCAGATGCAGGCACCCGAACAAACCTGAACGTTACCTTCCTGCCGGTTTTTAAGGTAAATACCTGGCTTCTACCGGTGTCCGTCATTTCCGCAATTGACGCCTGGGTATTTAACTGTCTGCCGATGGTTTTTCTTTTCTCATTCGACATCACATACCTCCGTTAGTACGAATGAACTCGATGCGATCAAAGACTGCCTTCGCAAAGTCTTCCGCTGCTGATTTTGCGCTTTTTAGTGCCTCTGTACTTCCATCATAGGTTGCTGGATTTGCTGAAATAACTGTGTCAAAAGTCTCCCCACAACGTTCGAAACCATCCAGTCTTGGCAGAACCATGTCTAGCATATCGGCACCGAAAACCTCTTTGGCCTGACTATGGCAAATTTTGTGATCAGACTTGTTCAGGATCTTGGACATGAAGCCGACATTACCGATGAGATTGCAGGTGTGCCCATCCATTTCGATGGAATCTATGAGGGCAGGGAGGCTGGCCACAAACTTCAGGGAAGAATGAAAATCAACCGTCGCCGGTGGAAGAGGGGTCAACATCAGGTCTGCCGCCCCAATGCAGTTTTTCAGGAACGCATCAAGGTGAGGACCACTATCAAGGAAAATAAAGTCGTAGTCATGCTGGAGCTTGTCGATAATGTTCTCTTTAAGCACCGCATGAATATTTTTCCCTGGCAGATGTTCTTCACACAATCCCTTCCAGCCTTCAGCAAGGAATGCATCGTCAATGGAAGCGGGGATTACATCAACACCAGGGATAATAGACGGTACTATAAAATCGGAAAGTAATTCTTCACGAGACACGTTCTGGAGCATGGCCTGAGCAGCCGTATTTTCAACCAAGCCCACTGAATTCTCATGGCTCAGGAACATTGTCAGAGATGCCTGCGGATCGAAATCGATGGCCAGAATACGCAGGTCTTCGAACAGAAGCTGAGGATGAGCTCGAAAAGCATGTGATAATGAAGCGGTAGAAACTGTCTTGGAACCACCACCTTTAAGATTACATACAAAAATCGTAAAGGCTTTATCGAAGCGATCCCTGTACTTCGGTACTTTACGATGGTTATACAGATCGATGACATTCTGAATCGTCATCGCGTATTTCATCGTATTACCAGAAGGTTTCTTTTTAAAAATGTAGCCACCGGCTTCCATTTCGGACACAGCATACTCAACACTGCCTTTACTGAGCTTAGGCAGCTTATACAGAGCGGCTTTGCTGTATTCCTGATAGAACTCGGTAAGCTTCAATTCCTCTTTTTGCTGTCGGATACTTTCGCTCAAAGATGTCAGAAGCTTACCTGCACGTGTAGCGACTTTCCGTAACTGCTCAATATTGTCCATTTATCACCTCATGACGTTTTTTGTCATTTTGAACAAAAAGTGTCATGTTGCAAGAAAAAAATCATATTGTTTTGATTTCGCTCTCAACAGAAGGGGGATGAAGCTCGACGGGCGTGCTACTAAATCACACTGCAGCAACACGCAGACGCACTTTTGACCATCAACAGCAACTCATACAAAAGGGCTTTGAGAAAGGTATTCAACTTGCAAGACAGGAGAGTCATTCAGAAGGATTCTGATTTTAGTTACGACCAGTGCAATGCTGAGCCTTATGTATCAGCGCTCGCCGCAGCCATGTAACCGAGCGTAGCGAGCGAACTGGCGAGGAAGCGAAGAGGAACCGTTCCGGCAGATAGCTCTTACGCTCAGCACAAGAAGAGTTTTCCATCCTCTGTGGGAAACAGGTCAACTTTAATGGACGCTCCGGACTATGGGAAACAGGTCAACTTCGCGGACGGCCCGGACTATGGGAAACAGGTCAACTTCACGGGCGGCCGGGAGTGTGGGGAACAGGTCAACTTCGCGGACGGCCCGGATTATGGGAAACAGGTCAACTTCGCGGGCGGCCGGGACTGTGGGAAACAGGTCAACTTTGCAGACGGCCCGGACTGTGGGAAACAGGTCAACTTCGCGGGCGGCCGGGAGTGTGGGGAACAGGTCAACTTCGCGGACGGCCCGGACTAAGGGAAACAGGTCAGCTTCTCGGACGGCCCGGACTATGGGAAACAGGTCAACTTCTCGGACGGTCGGGAGTGTGGGAAACAGGTCAAGTTAGGCAAGCACTATGGGAAACACAGCAAGTTCAGTATCCCCCCATATGTCAGCAACAAACTAAGGGGGGAGGAAATAAAAATTACAGACTATTGTTTTTTATCAAGAAAATTAAACAGCAAGCGACCATCTTCTTCAGTGGTATATGTTACCTTTAATGGCGTCTTCTCATTAATTTTCTTCAGAGCAGGTTCCAGGAAGGTACGCTTCATTTCAGCAATATTGTTTTTCTGCGAGGCAGGGAGCATAAACCTTTCACATAACCAGTCATGTGTGGTGATCCAGACACCAGTGCTCCGGAACTGACACAGGCTTTCATAAAGCCGGATGACACGAACACTATTAAGCTGGCCACAGTCATAGAGAGAATAGGTAGTGAACTGGGAGGTTAAGCCGACCAGGAATGGCATGACCTTGTAGTTAAATTCAATCTGCCAGGAACCCCGGCCTCGCTTCATTCCTGCTTCAGCCAGCCACGGACGTTTAACTTCTTCAAACTCACCTTCTTTTGGATAAAAGGTAACCGTTGATTCGCCCAGAGCATTTACCCCAGCCTTCACATCACGACTGGCGACAGACGTAGCGACATTGAAGTATTTGACGTAATCGGAAACGCTGATTTTGAAGAGCGGCAATACGTCAGAGTCATCTTCCTGGCTGTCATTAAAATAGGCCTGCATGAGGCATAACCACAGCACACGTTTTGCCTGAAGAGGCAGGTAATATGCAGCTTCGGTCAATTCGTTAGATTGCTTTATACTGGCGCGTTTTTTAAACGTTTTAGTAGCTGGCAAGAGTGCTTGAGTATCCATTTCAATGCCTATGGGTAAATTTTTACCCACCCATAATGACAGTGAAAACAGAAATTGCAAGCTATCGCGATACTTATCCACCGGAAAAATCTGCACTTTATCCACAAGTGGATAATTGAGAACTGAACTTGACCTCTTTCCCATAGCTTGTTGATGCGTATCCCATAGCTTGTTGACACAAAACCCACTGATACGTGATTAATTTCCCATATTATGTTTACCAGTTGCCCATACAGGCCCCCTCTCAGGCCGCACTGTACGCGGCTTTCAGGCTCCCTAAAAGATGTAAAATAAAGAAAAAGAATAAAAAAGTACTTTATAAAAATATGCCCGTGGATAAGTGGATAACCCCGAGGGGAGGTGATTTTTCAGGCATTGAGCGTAAGCAGAATTTATAAGTTTTGTTCCCTGGTGCTTCCTCGCTCACTCGGGGCTTCGCCCTGTCGCTCGACTGCGGCGAGCACTGCTGGCTCGATCATATCCGTGGCCGGAAGATACTACTCCTCCCCCGAGTCGCTCTCCAGAGCCGGCTACAGCGAGACAACCCGCACGAAGATTTCTATCGTCCCTGCAGACATATTCGAATCGTTTTTATTAACCCTGGCTTCCGTCGTGACAGAACACTACGTCCTGTAAAAGGGGGACTAAGGCCCCTGAATCACACACCTGAATAATGCGGAGTTTTACGATAATGTCATTGCTGGAAACTTTCCTGACCGCTTCTCAGGGGGCAACAATCCTGTTCCTTGCCATGCTGATCTACTGGCAAAAGCGATAAATCCAAGCGGGCTGGCCTTTGGCCAGCTTCGCTGTATAAGGGGAAAAATGCGGCATATCCAGACATTTCACTAGGCAATTTGAATTCAGATATCTATGCTTGGGATCCGGTCAACAGGAGGTAACAAGATGAAACTTGAAACTATACAGATAGATAATACCGTAAGGAGTGGTCTTAATTCTTTCACTGACGGGGTGATTATTCGTGATACAAAGGTATTGATCACGCTCAATCTCCCGGATGGACAGAAAACCACTATTGAGGGGGAATGGCGGCATATGTCGGACGCCAACAGGTTGTCAGAACGTATTACGATGCTTCAGCATGCGATCTATGAGCAGTATGAGGAATACAGAGCAGATATTCCCGTCAGCTGGTCCAGATAACGTCTGACAGACCTCCCCGGCGAGCAGGACGTTCGCCAGCATCATTCTCCTAAGTACTTAAATATTCCCTTTCAGCATGGCTACCGCATCCGCTTCGGGCATCTGAAACTGAACTCGATGCCGCGCAGCAACATCAAGTGCGAACACCTTCGTATAGACTTCCGTCGAGCTAATCGATTTGTGGCCCATCAGGCTCTGCAAAACCTTCAGTGGTATGCCGGCATACAGCATATGCATCGCGTAGGAGTGGCGGAACGTATGCGGGGTGACCGGCACCGAGAATGTCACCCCGTCGACGGCGGCCGCTTCAACCGCTTCGCCAATCCAGGTCCGTACTGTCCGGTCGGTGATGTCCCAGATGCGGGCTTTCTCTGTTCTGCCGGTACGCTTGTTGCGTCTTTCCAGCGGAATTTTCAGGGTGGCCACCATCATCTGCAGCTGGCTGACGTAGTGGTGATCGGAAAGCGGAACCAGACGATGAGCCTGGCTACCGGCGGGAGCTCGGCCGGCTGTCCTGGCCGCTTTTTCGGTGCGCTGCTTAAGCGTGGCCAGCTGCACGAACGGATACGGTGGCACCAGCGAAAAATCCCCCCGGGTCAGCGCCAGCGCCTCGTTGATACGTGCGCCGGTGTTCCAGAGGGTTGCCAGCAGCATCTTGCGGTGCAAATCGGGCACATAATGGAGCAGGGCGCTGACTTCCGGTGCCAGCAGGTATTTCGGTAGTTCATCTTGAACGAGCGCCATCTGGCGCAGGGCCAGCGCGGCGGGATAGTCAATGGCCACCGGCATTTGCGCCGGCTGCTGCGGGTGAGAATATGATAAGAGGCCGCTCATTGGTTTGACATTCCATCAGGTATCACTAATTGATTCCACTCCCTGTTGCGGGTAGCTTCAGCAGCGCGCAGGGCTCTTTCGCGCCTCCAGACTTTACGAAACACGGAAACTGCAGACCATTCATCATGACCTGTAAGACGTGTTTCGGGCATCCCGGTTGCCTTGCGCAGACGGACGGCAAGAATGACAGCGTTGATGCCCAAGCGCGTGAACTGATACTGCCGTTCCCTGAAATAGTCCTTATGCCAAGGAGGGTCGGAGTATTCGGCGGCATATGCAATTGCCCTGTGGGCCTCATCCTGGAGCACCGGCAGTTCACGGATGCGATACATAAGACGTGGCTCTAAAGTCCGCCAGTCACCGGAGACATCGATCAGATTCAGTTCAGGGTAATTCGTGACAGCTTTTCTCTCAGGCTGGGGGGCATCATCATCCTGGCCGTCATCCGTGACAACCCGGAAACAACCCTCAGCATACCGTTCAAGCATGAATACCAACTCGGTGGCAATGTAATGCAGTTCCTTTTTCATTTTATCTTCTGACGCCTGTCTCTCACGCTTAAGCGTGAAATAATGTGTCAGCCAGATGCCAGTGAGTGTTATACCCCCAGTAAGCAGGCCAGTGATAAGCCCGGTTGCCACGTTTCCCCAGATCCCCGCCCCTTGATTAATCAGCTGTACGGAAACCGGATGGGATGTCGCAGCAACTATACTCTCAGTTGCGGCCTGTATATCAGTCATTGATCATTTACCCCTTTATATTCCTGAGAAATCCCGCCCTCTGTCCGTAGTCAGCGGCCGGCAGCCAGCTCTTCAGCCAGTTTCACAAACCTTTTGTGCTCAGTCTGCAGGTAATGGCTGTAAATCCGGGCATCACGTTCTGTCAGTCCGGATGGATTGCCGGTGAAGTAACGTTGCAGCACCGCAATACAGTGATTGTAGGTATCGAGATCATATTCCCAGTTTCCCAGCTCACCGGCCGCATCCAGTTCCTGGCGAAACTGCTCGTATTTACGGAGCAGAATGCCAAGACCTAATTCTGTTGCAGCATAAAGATTATTTTCTCCTGGCGCGGAAATCGCATTACGGATTTTTTCAAAAGCATAACTGAAATCATTTCTCTCATTGAATGCAGTAAACATGTCCTTTCCTCAGTTGAATAGTTAGCCGTGCAATTTTACCACACCTCAATCATCGTCAGATGAGTGCCACTCTGTCGCGACAGTGACTTTCACGAGAGTGATTTTCACATACTAAAATAATAAGCAGCCATATAACAACGTAATTAAATTACCTGACGGCCGCTCTGGCCGGATCCGACTTTTATGTTATTCCACAGTTTCCGGAAGTGTACCACGCACACGGAATAACCACAGCGCCCTTTCAGGGTGGTGAGCGGCCGGTCACGGGGCAGGGGAGGGGCACAACATATATGGTCACTGACAGCTGGAAACACCGCTACATCTTGTGTTTCCGGGCCGCTGCGCGCCGGCGGGGCTGAATCAGATCCGGAACTTACTTTTTTCGGATCTACGCGGAAAAAGAGAGAAACCCGTATAGGCTCAACATACCCATATGTAAGGCATCTGCATAGGTAAGACATACGCATATACTTACCATCTGCATATGCATCCCCTATACATATGCACTACATCTGCCTATACTGAACATATGCACACACCCGGTGCAATGAACCCCATTCCGGATATGCGCCACATATCCACACTTACCCGGGAGAGAATCATGAGAACCGTATCCATTTTTAAAAATGGCAACAACCGCGCCATCCGTCTGCCCCGCGATCTGGATTTTGAGGGGGTAAGCGAGCTGGAGATCGTCCGGGAAGGAGACAGCATCATCCTGCGTCCCGTCCGGCCGACCTGGGGCTCGTTCGCGCAGATGGAAAAAGCAGACCCGGACTTTATGGCAGAGCGTGAGGACGTTATCAGCGACGAAGGACGTTTTGAACTGTGAAGAAGACCTATATGCTCGACACCGGGATCTGCGCGCTTATCCTGCGCGAACAGCCGGCAGCTTTACTTAAGCGCCTGGAGCAGGCGGTCCTGGACGGCGATCGGATTGTGGTTTCCGCCATCACCTGGGCCGAAATTTCTCTGGCCGCCCGGGCGTCAGGCCCTGCCACTCAGCAGCTGGCGGATGCCTTTGCCGCCCGGCTCGATGCCATCCTGCCCTGGGACCGCGCCGCAGTGGACGCCACCACGGACGTTAAGGTGGCGCTGCGCCTCGCCGGGACGCCGATCGGCCTTAACGACACGGCGATTGCGGGGCATGCCATTGCCGCCGGCGCCGTCCTGGTGACGGGGAAGGGGGGAGAGTTTGAGCGGGTGCCGGGCCTGACGCTGGAAGAATGCCTTAGCTGACGGCAGAAAGAACAATGAATGTCCGCTTTGTGCCAGAAGCGGACTTTGCTGACATCGGAACTTACTAATCTACGCAGAGCAAGTTAACACAGTGGGTCCGCGTCTGAATTCAGGGTATATTCGATTGATTAAGCAGGTAGTTAAAGTTAGTAAACGAGTCTAATTTTTTGTTACAGGAGCTTTTCAATGGACATCGAGCGGCTACAAATCGAAGGTGGTTTTTTGGATGGTTTGGATCTCAAATTCTCCAAAGGTCTTAATGTGATCATTGGCGCTAGGGGGACTGGAAAAACTTCAGTAATAGAGTTAATCAGGTATGCTCTAGCAGCTCGTAGCCACACTACCGAGGCAAAAAACCGCTCATTCGACCATGCCAGAGCGATACTGGATGGGGGAGAGGTGACTGTCGTGCTAAATGATCTGGTGGATGATATCACCATTTCACGCACAGCTGACGACGACAAACCACGGTCTACTGCTAGTTTCGTTGCGCCAATAGTTTTGTCTCAAACTGAAGTCGAGACTCTGGGGCTTAGTGATGCTGGTCGCTTGTCATTGATTGATGGATTTATCCATGGTCGAAACATTATGTCTGCGACAGAAGCTGAGGTGATTAGTTCTCTAAAGAGCATTTATAAAGAAATTTTAGCCATGGAGGCGGAGATTGCTTCACTGTCTGAGGAGGTTAGTAAAGTTCCGAACCTTAGATCACAGTTGCTTGATTTTGAACGACAGCTTCGGGACCTTCAGGGAAATTCAGATGAGGTAGCCATAAAACAATATGAGTTATCACTGCTCACAGAAGAACTTGCTACAGCCTCTGCTCGCGAGGATATCATCGCGAGATTCGGAAAACATGCTTCCGAATGGGGAATGACCTTAGATAATTTGCTTCTTGAAAACTATGGTCCAGATGCTTGGAATGGTGAGCCAGAAAATGATCCGGTTGCGGATCTTCGCGGGTCTTATGACTTTGCTATTTCAAGAATTGCTGAGGTATCGAAAAGTTTTCAACAAATTGAGCATATTTGTAAGCAACGGCAGGAAGAGATAACTACTCAAAATCTCGAAGTCGAGCGTAAATCTCGGGTATTGCGCCTTGAACTTGATAAGGTCTCCGAAGGTACCGGAGCGTTAAGCCGCAATATTTCTTTAATTAAATCACAATTATCTCAAATAAATATCCGCCAAAGCCTCTTGGATGAAAGAGGTAGAAGACTAGACGCGCTACGCAAACGACGTGATGAGACTGCAAATGAGCTTGAAGATATTCGCCTTAAACGCTACACCCTCCGGAGTGAAGTAACAGAGAAGATCAATTTGGCCCTTACACCTTATATTAAAGTTGATATTGCGCAATTTTCACAGTTAAGTGAGTATTCCAAAGCCTTAACTGATGCGCTCAAAGGAAGTGGTATAAAGTATAATGACTTGGCCTTAAAGATTTCAGAAAATATTAGTCCCCGTGAATTAGTGGCGATCGTAGATAAGGCTGATTTCGAAGAGTTGGCAGACCTTGTGAGTATACCTAAAGAGCGGGCTGCTCGGGTACTAGCACAGCTTCGTGACTTTGGGCTTGCAGATATATTAACCTGCGACATTGAAGATGATGTAAATATGTATCTTCTTGATGGTGTCGACTATAAAGAAGTTTCAACACTCTCTGCTGGACAGCGCTGCACAGTAATACTATCTATAGTTTTACAGCACTCTGAAAGAGTACTGATAATTGATCAACCTGAAGACCACTTAGATAATGCATTTGTGGCTAATACAATAATAAAAACGTTAAATGCCCGTAAAGGAATCGGACAAATAATTTTGTCTACTCATAATGCCAATATTCCGGTTTTGGGAGAAGCGGACTTGATAATTGAGTTGACTTCTGATGGAAGAAATGGATTTGTACAGGTAAATAAACCTCTCAATCACCCTCAAGCCGTAAACGCTATCACAAACGTGATGGAGGGTGGTTCCATTGCGTTTGCTACCAGAGCAAAGTTTTACGAAGATAATTCGCTGTGATGGATCGTGAACAAGCAACTACTTCACTCATGAGCTCATCAGTAGATGAACGACTCGAGGCAGCACGCTTTTTCACCAATGCTGCGGAGCCAACTGATGCGACTATGTTGATGCTAGCACTTTCGAAAGAAAATGCTAGATGGGTAAAAAGAGCGCTTGAGCGCGCTATTGAAAGATTACAGGTTGGGCCACCTAAAAAAGAGATTAGTGAAGCTAGCACAGAAGAATACGTTATGGATACCAATTCGGATCGGCTTCTTAAAGATCTCCGAGCGCAGGCTGTAGACGAAGTTTCCAGAACAATTCTGCATGAGTTTTCTCCGCTCATAGGGTCTCTGCGTCTAGTCGCAGCAATGGAGTTCGACGCTTATGAAACCTCAAAAACCAAACATTGTGTAGAACGTTTGAGTGGCCTGCTAGACGCTGTCGGAAAGTTAAAAAAAGCGGCAGCTACTCCATCGTTTAATGAATTCGATCTCTCAGAGCTTATCACGGAATGTATTGAATCCCTGAACATTAGCCATGAAAACATAGTGTTACGTGTTGCTGGTATCAAACCTTATATGGTCCAGGCGGATCGGGATTCGTTAGGTTTGGCTATAGATAATGGAATCCGGAATGCAGTCGAAGCAGTTAGGGAATTTTCAAGGCTCAACCCAGCAGAAATTTTAATAAACTGGGGTCCTGCTGGAGCTGAGAATTGGCTTGTCATTCTTGATTGCGGCCCAGGATTTTCGGGAAACCCTGAGGAAGCGTTGAAGCTTGGAGCATCAAATAAGGATGGGCATTTCGGTTATGGGCTAGCTACTGCACAGCTATCAATGCGCTCTATGGAAGGGGACGTTTACGTCTCAAACAAAGCCGAAGGTGGAGCACGTTTCGAATTAAGATGGTATAGGGATTATGCAAATATTATTCGTTGAAGATAACTCATCTTACGCTGACACACTTGTTTCTGCTGTAAAAGACAAGTTTCCTGAGATAGCTTGGGTCGTTGTCGATAACTCCAGTTCAGCAGAAGCTCTTTTAGATAAAAATTATTACGATCTTATTATTCTCGATCTTTGCCTGCCAAGCGTACCGTCCGGGCTTGAGAAGGTCGTAGAAAATGGGCAACAGCTTTTTTACTCTGTGCAACGATTAATGCCGGGTACCCCTATTTATATTCTCACTGGTTCCGAACTGGATAGTTTTGCTACGAGCCTTTTAAGACACGGAGAAAAGATAAAACTCTGGGGGGCGGTAAGAGAATTCTCTACCGTTCTATACTTTAGAAAAGATGAAACCCTAGAGCTGATGAAGGAATTGTCAGAAGTTTATAAAGAGGTATTATCCGTAAATGCTACAGCTATAAATACCCGAGGTAAAAAGATAGCTTTCGGAAGAGGGCAAGAGCGAGCACTGCAAAGCTTTGTAAGAAGCATGGGTGGATTTGATGGGGTCTACTATCCATTGAGTGGGCTATCTGGATCGTTGGTCGGCAGAATCGAAGTGCGCGATGATCGTTTAAATGTAATAGGTGTATTCGTAGCCAAACTGGGATTGTCATCAAAGATCCAAAAAGAAAATGAGTCATATGCGCGGCACGTTAGACTTATGCCTATGAATACATTTACACCTTTATTACTTAGTATGGACAAGGGGCTTAGAGAGTATAGCGCAATCTTCTATACTCTCGCTGAGGGTTATACAGACACCTTATTTCAGGTTGTCCGGAATGATCCATGTAAGGCTGTAGATGTGATTAAAAAGGTTCGCAGTAGCATGGATCGTTGGTCTACTGCGCGAAAAGTGTCAAGAGTTAAAATCGGTGAAATTAGAAGGGCTAAATTAGATGATGCTGATTTTAATAAACTAGCGACTCAGTATGATATCGAAGATATAAAAGGTATTGAGGAGATTTACGTGAATATTTTCGAATCGTGCATTCACGGAGACCTGCATGGTGGTAATGTTCTTGTTAATCAGACTGGAACTCCAATCCTAATTGATTTTGGTGATGTCGGTTTAAAGTACACAGGCCTCGACCCAATAACCTTAGAGATGAGCCTTATTTTCCATCCTGACTGTGTAGTATCAGAAATTTCTCATGAGATACGTCCCTTCATAAAAAATTGGCCGAACATTGATCAGTATTGCCAAGAGAATCCTTTTAAAGAGGTGATTAAGTACTGTCGAGACTGGGCTTATGACATAAGTGGTGACGATAAATCTGTTCTAGCTGCTGGCTACGCATTCGCATTGAGGCAGTTGAAATATGACACAGTTAGCGCTGATGAGACTATTGTGCTTGTAAAACGAATTGTTGACGCTATCCAAACGGGGAGCTGAGCCGGATATGAAACATTCATAAAAATTCGATTGCGTTAAATTTTAGGTATTCATCGCCTTCGTATATTCGTGACTTTGAAAACATATTAGGGGCGATGAGCCCCTAAGATTTATTTACTTCGAACATGCGCCATAACACCTCCCCAACAGAGTAGCTTTAGATTATCGGTTTACACTAGCAACTCACAATCTCGTGCGTGCGGTGACCTTCTCCCCGTTGATTAATACATAACGCTGTAAGCAATGTCCGCATTTCGCTCATACCGGACGATAGTCCCTTGCAGTAATCCTTCCTATTAGACCTCGCCAAAATCGCATTCAACCGGCTTTTCAGTGAGGATCCGACTTTGCCTTTTTTCGGATCTACGCGGAAAAAGAGAGAAACCCGTATAGGCTCAACATACCCATATGTAAGGCATCTGCATAGGTAAGACATACGCATATACCTACCATCTGCATATGTAACACCTATACAAGCCGGGCTTGCAGGCATATACTTCACCTATGCGGGAATACTCCCTGGCACACTCAGCATATGAGGAAAAACCATGCGCACAGTTTCGATATTTAAAAACGGCAATAACCGCGCCATCCGTCTGCCCCGGGACCTGGATTTTGATGGCGTCAGCGAGCTGGAGATCGTCCGGGAAGGGGACAGCATCATTCTGCGTCCCGTCCGGCCGACCTGGGGCTCGTTCGCGCAGCTGGACAGGGCCGATCCGGACTTTATGGCGGAGCGTGAGGATGTGGTCAGCGATGAAGGACGCTTTGAGCCATGAAGAAAACCTGGATGCTCGACACCAACATCTGCTCGTTCATCATGCGCGAGCAGCCGGCAGCGGTGCTGAAGCGCCTGGAGCAGGCGGTGCTGCGCGGTGATCGCATTGTGGTCTCGGCCGTGACGTATGCCGAGATGCGCTTCGGCGCCACCGGCCCGAAGGCCTCGCCGCGCCATATTCAGCTGGTCGACGCGTTCTGCGCGCGCCTCGATGCCGTCCTGCCCTGGGACCGCGCCGCGGTGGACGCCACGACGGACATCCGGGTGGCGCTGCGCCTAGCCGGGACGCCGATCGGCCCGAATGACACGGCCATTGCCGGGCACGCCATCGCGGCGGGCGCCATCCTGGTGACGAACAATGTGAGAGAGTTTGCGCGGGTCCCGGGCCTGGTGCTGGAAGACTGGGTGAAATAATCCCGTAATAATTTCCGTGACGGAGACGACAGACATGAATGGGCTTTGTTGAATAAATCGAACTTTTGCTGAGTTGAAGGATCAGATCACGCATCCTCCCGACTGGATTTGCCCCTATATTTCCAGACACCTGTTATCACTTAATGGAGTGACCCCGAGCCCGTAGACAAATCTGCCCTATAGTTTGAGCATAGGAGGAGTCTATGGGCACATCACGTTTTACCCCTGAATTTAAGGAAGAGGCCGTCCGCCAGATCACCGAGCGGGGCTATTCTATTGCTGAAGTATCTGAACGGCTCGGCGTGTCGGCGCACAGCCTATATAAATGGCTCCGGGCTGTTAAGCCTGACAACAGTGGACAGCAGGCACAGGATTTACTGGATGCCAGAACAGAAATTCTCAGGCTGAAAGCACAGCTTAAACGCACTGAGGAAGAGCGGGATATTCTGAAAAAGGCAGCGCGGTACTTTGCAAGGGAGCCCGACTGAAGTATCGCTTTATCAACGATCACCGTGAAATCTGGTCGATCGTTACAATGTGTCGGGTCCTTAAGGTTGCCCGTGCCGGATTTTATGTCTGGCTCCATAACCCTGTATCTGCCGGAGAAAAGGATAACCAGCGACTGCTGGAACTCATCCGCGACTCCTATACGCTGAGTGGTGGAGTTTACGGTTATCGCAGGGTTCATGGCGATCTTCGCGAAATTGGCGAAGTGTGCAGCAGAAACCGGGTTGCCAAAATCATGAGGAAAAACAGGATTCAGGCTATACATGGTTATAAAGTGCCACGCGGGAGCCGGGGACGACCGTCACTGATAGCGCCTAATCACGTGCGGCGTGAATTTACTGTAGTGAAGCCCAATCAGGTGTGGGTCACCGACATCACCTACATCCGCACCTGGCAGGGCTGGCTGTACCTGGCAGTGGTTATCGATCTTTTTGCCCGTAATGTGGTGGGCTGGTCGATGAAGCCGACACTGTCGCGCGAGCTGGCACTGGATGCGCTGCTGATGGCGGTCTGGCGACGTAAACCTGAAGAAAACGTCATTGTGCACAGCGATAGTAATAATGCCGATGTCAGTCTTTACCACCACTTAGTTTGCCGTTTAACCAGATTGGTGTGATTACTGATGCAGTGAAGACCTTCCCGCATCCTGACTCACACAGCGATCGACCTTTTGTGTCCTGCCCTGGACCCGTCGGTTGCCGGAAGCGCCTTCATGCGAGGCATCTCCTCACCGATGCGCGTGACTCAAGAAGGGCCTGACGGCTTGTCTCGTTACTGTCCTGTCCGGGTTATCTGTCTGGAGATTCAACTCTGTTTCCTCACAGGAGCTCTGTCATGGTTGATAAAGTTACCGAAGCTGCCGTTGTGGGTGGCGTGGATACACATAAAGATTTGCACGTTGCCGCTGTCGTAGATCAGAACAATAAAGTCCTTGGGACTCAGTATTTCTCCACAACACGACAAGGTTACCGGCAGATGCTGGCATGGATGACCTCGTTTGGGACATTAAAGCGAATTGGTGTTGAGTGCACAGGTACCTATGGTTCCGGTTTGCTTCGTTATTTTCAGAACGCCGGGTTAGAAGTTCTTGAGGTGACTGCTCCAGACCGGATGGAGCGACGCAAACGGGGTAAAAGTGACACAATTGATGCTGAATGTGCCGCTCATGCAGCATTCTCAGGCATCAGGACAGTTACTCCCAAAACGCGTGATGGCATGATTGAGTCCCTGCGGGTATTAAAAACTTGCCGAAAAACAGCAATATCAGCCCGCAGAGTCGCTCTCCAGATTATCCATTCAAATATTATCTCTGCCCCGGATGAATTACGTGAACAGCTCAGAAATATGACGCGCATGCAGCTCATCAGGACCCTGGGTTCCTGGAGACCTGATGCCAGTGAATACCGCAATGTAACCAACGTTTATCGCATTTCATTAAAGTCCCTTGCCCGACGCTATCTCGAGTTACATGACGAAATCGCTGATCTGGATGTCATGATTGCGGCAATTGTCGACGAGTTGGCACCTGAGCTGATTAAACGTAATGCTATCGGATACGAAAGCGCTTCACAGTTGCTGATCACTGCCGGAGACAATCCTCAACGGTTAAGATCAGAATCAGGATTTGCGGCACTGTGTGGTGTCAGCCCGGTCCCCGTTTCTTCTGGAAAAACGAACCGTTACCGACTTAATCGTGGTGGAGATCGTGCTGCAAATAGTGCACTTCACATCATCGCCATCGGACGCTTACGAACTGACGCAAAAACAAAGGAATATGTCGCCAGGCGTGTAGCCGAAGGACATACAAAAATGGAAGCGATACGCTGTCTAAAGCGATATATCTCCCGCGAAGTTTACACGTTACTGCGCAATCAAAACAGGCGGATCAACAGTATCCCGATAACAGCTTGACTCTTAGAAGGGCGTCAGTTGCTGTCAGCAGCGTCAGTCCACTGGCGCGGTAGCTCTGATTTTCCGGTTTACGATCCCTGATTTCACCCAGACGGTGCAGGAATACCGCGCGCGCTAGAGAGAGCTCCCATCGCTGCGCGACGGGCCCCAACCGGAGAACCAAGTTAGTTACAGCATTCAAATGAAAATTCATCATAAAACCGGCGCCGGTTTGCCAGCCAGGAGCCCCTCCCCACCACTGAAAAGCGCCGCCGCCCCCGGCCGAAGGCCGGGAGTAGTGTCGCTTTTAATGATGGGTGTTGTAACTAGAACCCGAGCCGCTTTAATTCACACCTCCGGCAGACCCTGTGCAACACGCCCGTAAGCGGTCCTAACGGCCCGCTAACGCGGAGATACGCCCCGACTGCGGCGAAGCCTTGTCGTGACCACTCCGACGGCGCACATCATTTCCTGTGCCGCCTGTCTGCGGGTTATGGCTTAGCAGGGCGAAGTGATGGATTGGTGGAACCTATCAAAACTGATACCGGCTGCGCCGGGCTACGGCGCCATTTACGGAGGTGCAGTATTCAGCGACAGAGGGCGCCTTCATGCGCCTTCGGCGCATTTATTGGGGCCAGTTTGGATATCGAAAATTATTGTACGTTGAGGTCAAAAATCGACCTTAATAGAAAATACAAAAACTTAGGATATTGTTTTTTTATTGATTTATCACCGTCAGCGGGGACTTTTTTCAGCAATATTCTTAAGTGAATAACGTGCTGGAGTCGTACCTGTATGCTGTCGAAAAAACGTGATGAATGCACTGTCGCTGACAAATTCCAGCTGTTGCGCCACATAGCTTAACTGCCATCCGTCACACAGCATTTCCATTGCCTTTAGCAGCCTCCACTGCTGCCGCCAGTTCTGATAATTCATTCCGGTATCTCTGATAAAGACCCGGCTTATCGTGCGCTCAGATGCACCAATCTGTTGGGACAACTGGCCAAGGCGTGGGGGTAATTCGCCCGTACGTACTCCATCCAGCCATAAGTTCAGGCGAGCGTCTGAGGGGAGCTGTAATGTCCAGTTTTCTGTGCGTGCAGTCTGTATTTCTTCACAGAAAACGTTAATGAGACTGGCCTGTTGCTCTGCCAGCATTCCCCATGGCCAGAATGCCATTCGTTCTATGACTTCAAAAAACAGGGGATTAACCTCGACTATTTGCAGTGGCAGTAGAGATAACGGAAGCGTGGTTGAAAAGTAGAGGGAACGATAGGCCAGCACACCACGCATCATGGCGCGATGAATTGTTCCTGCAGGGATCCAGGCTGCTCGGCGGGGGGGAAGCTGGCACAGGGTTTGTTCAAGTTCAATTGTGATGCTCCCCGACGCTGAAAAGAGCAGCTGATGACGAAGGTGACTGTGTTGTCCTGAATCGTGTACACCTAAATCGGACGCAATTCCGATTACCGGCTCACTAAAACTATCCGGATCGAAACTATCGTCGGGGCTAATTTTCATAAAATGTCTGATATTTAGTATTTAAAGTCCTTATTATTATAATAAGACATTATCGTCTCAGCAATAATGCCCTCCAGTTTTCTGTTTCTCTGGATATTGTTATGAATAGTATTATTCGCCCTCCCCTGTGGCTGCTGACGCTGCTTATTATGTTTCCACAACTGGTAGAAACTATATACAGCCCTGCGTTGCCAGATATCGCCAGATCTTTTCAGGTAAGCAGCGAGCGTGCTGCTCAGACGCTTTCAGTCTATTTTTTCTCCTTTGCTGCCGGAGTGGCATTGTGGGGCTGGCTGAGTGACTGGTTCGGACGACGTCCGGCCATCATGGCTGGACTCATCTGTTACGGAGCGGGATCTGTAATGGCAATTGTGTCCACCGATTTTAGCGTATTACTGCTGGCCCGTATGGTGGCAGCCACGGGTGCTGCCGCCGGGTCTGTTGTAGTGCAGACCATGCTGAGGGACAGTTATGAATCAACCTCACTGGCCCGCGTCTTTTCCGTCATGGGAGCGGCGCTTGCACTGAGTCCGGTTTTCGGTCTGGTAAGTGGAGGCTGGCTGGTAAGTCTGTACGGCCATACCGGCGTATTTATTGCTCTGGCATCACTGGCGATAATATTGCTAATACTGGCAGCAGTTTTACTGCCGGAAACGCGGCCAGAGAACACGCTCAGAATCCGGGGGAGCGGTCTGGCGTCCCGCATGATCCGGGACGGTATGCTCTGGAAAAATGCAATACTCGTAGCCCTGCTGAATACAATGTTGTTCAGTTATTACAGCCTGGCTCCGTTTCTTTTCAGGCTGCTGGGGTGGAGCTCCAGGGCATTCGGATGGACGGGGATATTACTGGCACTTGCTTCACTCTCGGGCAGCCTCCTGAACCGGAGACTGTTAACAACCGGTATAACACCGGAACAGCTGGTACGTCATGCATGTACACTGGCTCTGCTTTCCGGTGTTGCTGCCTGGTGGTTGCAGCACTCGGCGTGGATACTTATACCGGTAGCCGGAACTGTAATTGCCTATGGCATAGCGATACCCAACGTGTTGAGCCAGGCGCTGCACCGTTATCGCGAACAGACCGGAGCTGCGGGAGCATTATTCGGCTTGAGCTATTACTTATTACTGGGAATGATGCTGGGGCTCGCCGGCATGGTGCAGCAACTGGGACTGGTTCTGACAATCTGTGCTGCTATGTCTCTTTTGTGCAGTGTGTCACGTGGGTGAACCGACAGGCGGAAGCGCCTGTAATGCAAAGCCCGGGCGTCGTGGATATATTAAGTGAGACACGACGACACGTTTTATCTGCAGGGAACGGAAATCAGTGGTGCAAAATGTTGCTTGCAGGCTATCTGTAGGGCACCGGTATAATGATGTCTTCATCTTTTCATTATGAAGTATCCAACATCAGTGTGTTGTTTTTTCCGAAAAGGAACGCTTTTATGTATTCTGAAAACCAAAGAATTATTATTACCGGCGGACCGGGGTCAGGTAAAAGCACGCTGCTGAATTCCCTGCGCGCAAAAGGTTATCCGACGGCAGCTGAGGCCGGACGCGCAATCATACGGAACCAGGTGGCGATCGGCGGAAATGCGCTGCCCTGGAAGGACAGGGAAGCTTTCGCCGGGCTGATGCTGAACTGGGAGTTACGCTCGTGGCATGAAGCTGCTCAAAGCGAAACGCCATTTTTCTTTGACCGTGGGCTGCCGGATATAGTTGGCTATCTTACGCTCTGTAATCTGCCGGTGCCGCCCCATATGAAGAGAGCGACTGAACTGTTCCGGTATGCTCATACCGTGTTCATCGCGCCGCCATGGGAAGACATCTACGTACAGGATACGGAGCGTAAGCAGTCATTCGGGGAAGCGGTTCAGACGTACCATGCAATGGCTGAGGCCTACGGCAGATGCGGCTATAACCTCATCAGGTTACCGCTTTGCGGGCCGGAAGAGCGGGCTGAAATTATTTTATCCAGCCTGTACGACAGGCATCACCACGGCGAGCCCTCCTGAGGTGGTGCTGGTTATGGCTATAACTATCCGAAAGCGCGACAGTATTTTGGTGGCTCAAGTGGCGGCGCCAGTCTTCGACCGGATTATCGGTCCGGTACTTATCCGGATGAAGGTTGTACCGGACCGTCCGGCTGAACAGATCCTTTTTGTTCAGAATTTATTTGTTATCACACAAACTTAACTTTAAAAGGTTGCTATTAATCTGTTAAAAAATCCTCTCATGATCATCCCCTTACTGACTGGATTGTGTCATCCAGCCTTATCTACGCCAGCAATGGTTACTGACACCATATACGGTGCTGGTTTAGCCGATGTGCCCTCAGCGATGAATTGAACCTGCACATGTCATTTGTAGAGCCACTGACCGCCGATATACTTGTCAGGATTTTTCATGCACGCATCCATAAAAGTACCGTAGTTGTCAGGGCCTTTCATTGTATTGGACCATATTTTCTCAATTAAAGAATCAGACCACTTTTCAAAGTTATTGCCATCAATGAAGTCTGGGTTTTTGTATCTGCTTTTTGGGATACAGCTGTTGAGAGTTTGAGTTTCACCGGTCGCCACCTCATGGATGAACTGCTTAGCCTGATTTTTGCTGCATTGCCTCTCTTTATACAGCGCCACCATATCCGAAAGCGTAGCGGCTCTAAAGGAGCACTCATTGTGTATATTCCTTTTCTCAGCCATTGCCGAAAACGATATGAAAACAGTTAATGCAGCTAAAATATTTTTCATCATGACATCAATTCCTTACAGATACTTTTTAATCTGATTAAATCGCGCAAAAAAAGCCCTGACAATCTGAGGAAAGCAGGGCAAATATCTCACAGGTTGCAGTTCATTCTTTCTGCATTGTGAAATTTTTCATCAGTTATGAGCCTTTTTACCCTGCTGACAGGTAAAGCAGTCTGGTCCTGTTATTTAACAAAGGAGGAATAAATCAGCCGCATACCCAGTGCTGCCAGAACCGCGGATGATGCCCGATCGACTGAGGTTTTCAGACGAAGATAAGCCCTGCGCGGTCTTTCGGAGGACAGGCAGAGCGAAACGATCGCGTACCAGCCAAAATCAATCAGGAAACTCATCAGCGGGATCGCGACATAAAAAAGGGCCGGGATATTTTCAGGCAGCAGGGCGCTGAAGATCGATGCAAAAATGATTGCTGTTTTAGGGTTACTGAGCTGCGTCAGTAAGCCATCCCGGAACGTCATCATCAGCGTCCTGCCGTCATTTTTATCGCCGTCAAGCGCCAGATACAGAGGCCGGGTTGCGTCCCTGAACATTTTAACAGCAAGCCATAACAGATAGGCCCCGCCCGCAACTTTCAGCACCATGAACAGCTCCGGAACCATGAGCAGCAGCTTCTGCAGGCCGAGCATGGCGGCCAGCGAAAAAATGGCAGCGCCCACGCCGGTACCGAGAGCGGTCACAAGCCCGTGGCGTCGGGAGTGGACGACCGCATTCCGCGCGACATAGATAAAACTGGGACCCGGGCTGATAACCCCCATTGTCAGAACGGTGGCAATCGCTATCAGGCTGGAAATAATCATGCTGACCTCGGCTGAAGTTAGAAAATGGTGTGACATCACTCATTCAAAATATAAAGAAGGAGATACATGTAACATCAACGCCATGACATAAACAGGCGAAAATCCGGTTAATATTGATCTTACGCAATAACGTCGTCTTTCAGTCTCACGCCCTGCTCCCGGTACCACTGATAAAACGCGGCAGCCGGCATGGGTCTGGCATAATAATAACCCTGAACGTAAGGTACCTGATTTTTTATCAGCCATTCAGCCTGATGTGCGGCCATTACGCCCTCGGCAATGGTGGTCAGCCCCAGCCGTCTGCTGAGGCCCAAAATGGTGTCCAGTACCGGCGTGTCCGCACCGGCCGACGTCAGGCTGTCGATGAATATTTTGTCAATTTTCAGGTAATCCACCGGCAGGCTCTGAAGCAGGCTCAGCGAGCAGTAGCCCGTACCAAAATCATCCACGGCCACCTGACAGCCTTTCTGGCGTAGCTCATGAAGTTTCGCTGATGCCGCTTCAGTGTCCTCAACCAGGCTGCGCTCGGTAATTTCCAGCACCAGTCGAAAAGCGGGATCGAGAGAAACCCACAGTCTCAGTACGTCAGCGGTAAACGACCGGTCCGTCAGGTGAGGGGCTGCGATATTCACGCCCAGATGGAAGGGGTCAGTCACCTGCCATGCCCTGACATCGTCTTCTATCAGGCTGAAGAGATGCTGCGTCAGGCTGACAATCAGACCTTCCTCTTCAGCGGCCCGGATAAACACCACCGGTGAAATGCTTCTACCGTCAGTACGCTGCCAGCGCATCAGGGCTTCGGCGCCGGAGCAGGCACCAGTCGCGGTGTCACAGACCGGCTGGTAATGCACGCTGAATTCGCCGTCTGCCATCCCTTTCCTGATTTCTTCCGCCAGAGACATCTTTCTAGAATCCCAGCGATGCCACATGTACAGCATGGCCAGGGTCAGTAGCAGGGACAGGGGACCGAGGAAAAGCAGATTACGCAGGATGTAATGGCGAAGCGACAGCGTCGGTGTAAGAACCTGAAGCTGCGCCTGACTCGCGGCAGAGTGGAACTCAGCTGTGAACACTTTCACACGTGGGGAGATTTTCTCCTGCCCGGAAATGACGGGGCCATCACTGAACCTGAGCTGCTGAACCGAATGATTCTCATCATCCAGGGAGTCCATCAGGTCCGTAACGTATCGGGCATCCACCACGCTGAATGCCGTCGTCCGGTTGCCGGCGCCATAAGCGTAGATAACAGCCACGTGCCCGGGCACGCTGCTGGTCCCCTCCGTGGCGATAACGTTTATCTTCCCTGTGGGTACTGAAACGGCAACACCAAAAATCTCATCGGCACTTTGCTGTCTGGCTCCGGTCACGGAGGAGCAGATTACTTTACCATCCCGTATAAGCCCGGTGCTGCGGATGTAGGGCGTGAGGGCGCCGTTCTCCGTCATCTGCTGCAGGACGCTTTCACAGGGCTGAGTGGCGAGCCTGGCGGTTACCAGGCTTGCATGGCGGGCAATGGACGTGATGTGGTCGACCTGGCTCATCAGTATGTCTGCCGTCACGGACGTGTCCCTGCTCAGCTGGCGCCAGGCCATCCCTGACGACAGCAGTGTAGCCAGGATTGCGGGTACGATAATTCCGGCAGCCAGCGCCCTTTTTCGTAATTTCATTATTCGTCCTTTGGGGTCTTTCCATGAATACACTATCACTGTTTAGTGACGTGATAATCATTAATCCCTTTACGTTTCAGGGTTATTTAAGCAGGTGCACGCAGCGGGATGTACTCTGTAATGAATATAAGCGCAGATTTTAAAGAGGTTAATTATTTTTTTAACCGGGTTGATATCGTTCTGACAGCATCACTCATTTTCGTTGTCACTGCTGAAATCTGGCTGCTATCGGGGAGCATGATGTGGCGGGCTGGCATGCTGATAACTCTTTATCTGCTGCAGTGAGAAAAATGCCGCCCTGAAACACGTAACAGCGCTGCTGTCGGGACAATGGGGTAATTAACCGCTAAGGGAGAACTGACCTGTGGCACTCAAAATGACCATTCTGGTCGAAAACCATCTGTCGCCTCACGCGGCTGCAGGAATGCAGTCCCGTGCAGGCCTCTCCATCCTCCTGGACGACGGAGAGAGCCGGATACTGTTTGACTCCGGCCCGGATGAAACCGTTGCTCACAACGCCAGGCTAATCAACGAGCCGCTGACAGATCTGAACGCGGTTGTATTATCACACGGGCATTACGATCACAGCGGCGGAATAACGTCTCTTGACCCAGGGACGAGGATTATCTGTCATCCCGGAGTATTACGGGAAAGGTATGCCGCTGTCAGGCTGCCGGGAAAGGTCATTCCTCTTAAGAAACTTTCGGTCGTGGAGCGTTTTTGCGGTCTTGACGTGGAGTACAGCAAAACCCCGCGCGTCGTGGCGGGACGTTTTGTCTGGAGTGGTGAAATCCCCGTGGAAAGCCCGGAGCCCTGGGGTTATACCGATTACAGGAACGCCACGCCTGATTATGTGTCTGACGAAGGCGCACTTATCTGGCGCTCGTCCCGCGGGCTGGTCATTATGACCGGGTGTGGCCACCGTGGGCTGGAGAACACCGTTCGCCACTGCGTGAACATTACGGGAGAAAACCGCGTCTACGCCCTTATCGGGGGATTTCATCTGCGGGCAGCGTCACCGCTCAGGCTGATAAGGCTGAAAGCATTTTTGCGTGAGCTCGCACCTGAGCATGTTCTGGGCTGCCACTGCACCGGAAGATGGGGAAAACTGTGGCTCAGGAATACGCATCCTGTAGCGTGCGGAGATACCGTTATTTTTGAAGAGTAAGTCTGTGATACAGGCTTATCCCGTCATTCAGGCAGCGTCTGTCGCCCTTGTGTCGTCTTTCTGTCAGGCCCGTGTCGTTTACGGTGCGGGCAGGAAATGCGAATATCTTAGCCGCTACAAACATACATGAGGTTATCGATGACCGTCGCAGAGAAAGTGAAAGCCCTTCGCCTGAAGAAGGCCTGGTCTCAGGAGCAGCTGGCAGAAGTCGCCTCGCTTTCTGTCAGAACGGTTCAGCGCACTGAAAAAGGGCAGAAACCTGGTCTTGAAACGTTGAGTGCGCTTGCCTCTGCCTTTGACGTCAGCGTATCTGAGCTCTCGGAAGAGGACGGGGATGCCGTCAACGCGCTGGATGAACGTATCAGTGATGCCAGAGCCCAGGTTGCCCGGGAAATGACGTTCTGGCGGATACTCGCAACGGCTCTTCTGACATGTACCGCAATGATGGTTATCAACTATCTGCTGACTCCGGAAAGCTACTGGTCCCTCGTTGTGACCGCCATATGGGGCAGCCTTGTTATGTTCAGGGGGCTGAGGGTGTTTGTTATTCACGATCGGCTTAAGTCATGGCAACAGCGCAGGTTGAATAATCTCCTCCGTCCGGGCACAAAAAAAGGAAAATAACCTGGGGTCAATCAAGTAAAACGCTGGAGCAATTCTCTACGGCTAAATGTAATCATCAATAAACGGAAAGGAAAAACCATGAACCTGTCTGAATTTTTCAGTCATGTACCGATCTGGGTCTGGCTCCTGCTGGCTTTTTTACTTCGTCGTGGTTTTACCGCCCTTTATGACAGGGAAATGAAAACCGGACGGCTTTTTTTGCTCCCGGTAGTGTTTCTTGTCTGGGGAGGCTACGGAATTATGACTGAAACAGAAAGGGCAGGGGTAAGTCTCACCATGATGATCGCAGGATTACTCGCGGGAGGAGCACTCGGCTACTGGATGTGGGGATCACAACCTCCCCTGCAGGATTCAGGCAACCCGGGCAGGGTTATCAGGGCCGGGACGCCGCTGACGCTGGGAATGATTGTTATTACTTTTTGTACAAAATTCATTCTTACTTCAGCCATCTTCCTGCAGCCCGGTCTTGCGGCGTCAGCGAGTTTTTGCATGCTGATGGGTGGGCTCACCGGACTGTTTGATGGTGTATTCTGGGGAGGCACGTTAAGGATTTTTCTCCCGTGGTACAATAAAAGACTTGTCTGACCGATAGTTTAATCACTATGAGCTTCGTTGAGAAGCCAGGCCCTGAAGGTTCTGACTACGGGGCGTATGATTCTGGATTTTGAATATGTCAGCCAGTAGCTGCCGGCATTGACAACCGTTTCGAAGGGCTGCACAACCTGCCCGGATGTGAGCTCCCGTGTAAACATATTCAGGGGAACCAGCGCCGCGCCGCCGGTATGTATGACGGTCTGGATCATCAGTCCTGACGAGTCATAGACCGTACCGCTGATGCCGGCGACGTCCTCCCCGGCCTCACGAAACCAGTCTTCCCATTCATTCATCCGGTAAGAACGAAGCAGCCTTTCGTTCAGCAAATCCCGGGGTGCACGAAGCCGTCCGGCCATTTCTGGGTCGCACAGCACGCCAAACGGCGCGTCGAATATTTTTTCATTATTGGTTGAGGGCCATATCCCGGTACCAAACCTGATAGCCAGATCGAGCCCCTCTGCAGCAATATTGACGATATTATTGTTAATACGCAGACGGACATCCACATGGGGGTGAAGCGTCTGGAAACGCCCCAGCCTGGCCTCAAGCCAGCCAAGGGCAAACGTGCCTACACAGCCCAGCGTCAGGACTTCCTTATATTCCCCGCCTTCAAACTGATGATAAATATTTTCTATAGTCCGGAACGCTTCGTGCAGTCCGTCATAGAGGATCGCGGCTTCCTCTGTGAGCTCCAGGCTGCGGGACTGTCGTCTGAAAAGCGTGATACCCAGACGCTCCTCAAGAATTCTTATTTGCTGGCTGACGGCGGCTGGGGTAACGAACAGCTCTTTCGCGGCCCGGGTAAAGCTGAGGTGCCTGGCGGCAGCTTCAAAAGATTTGAGGGCTTTCAGGGGAGGGTTTTTTCGCATAGCACATCCTTTAGATTTTCTTTAAATTAATACAAATTCTTATTGTTTGCCAGCATTCCGGATTATCAACATAATCCCGCTCACCTGACCGGTGAGCCATATTTGTTATTAATTTATTGCGCCACTGAATATTAATTAAACCGTATTTTAACTTTTTATTTCTGTCTGAGTATCATTCGCGTTTGCCTGCGAAACAACATTTTGAATACATCCAAAAGCATTCAATAGTCTTTCGGTACTCAGCTCGCTAAAAAACATCTTTAAGGTAATTCCGGATGAAGAGAAAATCACTGTTTCTGGCCGTGGCCACTCTGCTGGCCGCCAGTTATGTCAATGCTGGCCAGCTGACCACCGAGCAGCAAATTGCTGAGAAGTCTGCACAGATATTTCATGACACTAATCCTCCGGCTATGGTCATGGCCATTATTCAGAATGGTCAGGTGACGTATCACGCCTATGGTGAAACGGCTAAAGGCAACCATACCAGCCCTACGCCCGACTCGCTGCTTAGGGTCGGCTCTATGTCAAAAATTCTGGCCTCAGAGCTGCTGGTTAAGCTTGCCGATAAGGGAGCGCTCGGGCTGACCGACCCGCTTCAGAAATATGCTCCCCCGGGGATGACGGTCCCTGAGGTGAGCCATGGAAATCCCGTTACCCTGCTTTCGCTTGCCACACATACCAGCGGGCTGCCGCGGCTTATCCCGGGCCAGGCTCCTGCCGGCGCAGCTCCGTTCACTTGGCCGGACAGGCCTGCCCGCTGGCGCTGGCTGAATCAGAAGCCGACCCTGACCGCGCCGTGGGAACAGGCGCAGTACTCTAATGTCGGATACGATCTGCTGGCCGATGCTATGGAAGCTGCCGGTAAAAAACCCTACCTGCAGCTTATGCGGGAAAATGTGACGGGCCCGCTGGGTATGAAAGACACCACCACCCAGCCTGACGGGGCTCAGTGTCAGCGGCTCATGGAAGGCTCTGGCATCGATCCTGCCGGTCCCTGCACGGACACGACGGCAGCCGCCGGCAACGGCGGGATGTATTCCACCGCAAGGGACATGGCGAGCTGGATGCAGCATCTGTTGAATATCCGTCATTCTGATAAGCCAGCGCTCAGGGCCGTTCAGCAGGCCATGTATGTACAGAGACAGCAACTTAAATCCATTACGGGTCTGGATTTAGCCGGGAAAGCGCAGGGGCTGGGAATGGGCTGGGTCTTTATCCGGCCTTCGGTTGACTCCCCGGTAATGATCCAAAAAACCGGCGGCGGCGGCGGTTTTATGAGTTATATGGTTCTGGTGCCCGGCGAGAAAACGGGGATCTTTGTCTCTGTGACAAAAGTGGATCTGGATATGTTCTCAACCTTAACGCGTGAAACGAACAGCCTTATCCCGCTCCTGTTAAAAGCAGCTCACGGGGAACGCGTCAGTCCGGCTTCATAACGGGTCGGCTGGCAGCATCTGACTCAGCAAAAGACCGGGCGCTGTGAGCGGAAATATGGCCGGTTTTCGCCAGAACCCGGTTCCACGCAGAATTACACCTGCACTGAATATACCGCTTCTGGCGTCGATTTTTTCTGCTCCCCTGCAGCATGAGGCTCTGTAAGGCAGCCTGCTGCAAGGGGAGCAGACTCCAGCGAAAATGATAAAAAACTCCGCGATGAAAAATAAACAAAGTATTCGCCCGTCATCACCTGAGAAGGGATTCAGCAACGTCAGATATAATATTCTTCTTGCCGGTATCGCATTAATCTTTATCGTGCTGGTTGCCAGGCTCACCGGACTTCAGCTTTTTGACCACGCTGTCCTGGAAAATGCGGCTGACCGTCGATCCGTACGGACACTTGCACTGCCAGCACAGCGCGGAACCCTGACCGATCGTTACGGCGTTGTTCTCGCCATGAGCGTGCCGGCACGTGACATCATTGCTGATCCAAAACGCATCGCTGCCGCTCATCCGGACTTCGCGGAAGCCAGATGGGCTTTTCTGGCCGACTTGCTGGATATCACGCCTGAGGAACTTCGCAGAACTATTCAAGATAATTCGGACAAGGAATTCCTGTTTCTGAAGAAAAAGTCGCCCCTGTCATTGTCCAGGGCCGTGTCACAGCTGCATCTGCCGGGCATAAGTCAGAAATACAATGAAAATCGCTACTATCCGCTGGGTGAGGCATCAGCCTCGCTCATTGGTGTGACCGGTGCCGAAAATAGAGGGCTGAGTGGTATTGAGCAGAGCTTTAACACCGTTCTGAGAAAGGACTTCGGGGTGAAAAAAATACGCAAAAACGCCAGGGGGGGCGTCATCAGCGTGATCCAGTATGACGCTCCGGAAACTGCACCGGCGATCAGGCTGAGTATTGACAGTGTGCTTCAGTATATTGTTTACAGCCGGTTAAGGGAGGGGGTCGAGCAACATCACGCCCAGTCAGGCGCTGCGGTGCTTGTCAGCGTAAACACCGGCGAAATTCTGGCTATGGCATCCTATCCGTCGTTTAATCCCAACCGTTTTTCCGGTGCCACTTCCGCTGAAATGCGTAACGTGGCGATTAATGACAGCTTTGAGCCGGGTTCAACGGTTAAACCCTTCGTCATTCTTGAAGGCCTGCGCCGCCATATTATCAGCAGCAGCACGCTTCTTGACACAAGGCCGTTCAGGGTTGACGGCCATCTTATCCGGGACGTGGGATACTGGCCGGCGCTGACGCCGACCGGCATACTTCAGAAATCCAGTGATACCGGAGTTTCACATATTGCCCTGGCGATGCCTTCGGATGCGCTGGTAAAAACGTATTCATCCTTCGGGCTGGGAAAACCGACAGGGCTGGGCCTTCCCGGTGAAAGTACTGGTTACTTTCCGTTCAGTCGCCATCGATGGGCTGATATTGAGCGCGCCACCTTCGCTTTTGGCTACGGCCTCCGGGTAACCCCGCTCCAGTTAGCCAGAGCCTATGCCACTCTCGGGGCCTGTGGCGTTTATCATCCGTTATCCGTTACACGGTTATCCGCGCCGGTGTACGGTGAGCAGGTGGCGGACCCGAAGCTTGCCGATGCTGTAATCAGAATGATGGAAAGTGATGTGTTACCCGGCGGAAGTGGCGTAAGGGCAGCTGTACCGGGCTACCGTCTGGCAATAAAAACCGGAACCGCAGAGAAGTTAGGTGCCGGTGGAAAATATGACGGGGGGCATATTACCTATACGGCAGGCGTCGCGCCGGCGAGCCGTCCTGAAGTGGCACTGGTTGTGGTTATTAACAATCCCAAAGCGGGACAGCATTTTGGTGGCTCAGTGGCGGCGCCTGTCTTCGGCCAGATTATCGGTCCGGTGCTTACCCGGCTGAAGATTGCACCGGATGCTTTACGTGCTCCGGTGGTACACCGACAGTCCGGCTGAACAGAGCCTGTTTACTCATTATTTATCTATTATTACTTAACTTAATTTTAAAAAGGATATTAATATGAAAAAGATCCGCCTTATTATAATCTCTTTACTGGCTGGAATGTGTACTCCAGCATTATCTACACCAGTCAATGTTACTGATACAATACAAAGCACAGAAGACCATATCAAAGGTCGGGTTGGTTTTACTGAAATAGACTTTTTATCCGGGAAGGTTCTGAGTAGTCATCGCCGTGAAGAACGTTTTCCTATGATGAGCACATTCAAAGTTTTGTTATGTGGAGCAATATTAGTACGTGTTGATAAAGGGCTTGAACAACTTGAACGCCGAATTACCTATAATAAGCATGACCTGGACGACTATTCTCCACTAACCAGTCAGCACATTGCAGATGGAATGACGGTTTCTGAGTTATGCAATGCTGCCATTACCACCAGTGATAACACTGCTGCAAATTTATTGCTATCAACTATTGGCGGGCCGGAGGGATTAACTCATTTTCTGCGTAGCACTGGTGATAGTTATACAAGGCTTGATCGACACGAACCCAGCCTTAATGAGGCGAAGCCTGGCGATGAGCGTGATACCACCACTCCGGCAGCGATGGCTCAAACGCTACAAAAATTGTTAAACGAAAGTGTACTTACAGAAAAATCTCGAAAAAAATTAATAAGCTGGATGCAGGAAGATAAAGTCGGCGGGCCTCTGTTCCGCTCTGTACTGCCAGCTGGCTGGATGATAGCGGATAAAACAGGAGCAGGTGATCACGGATCTCGGGGCATCGTTGCACTGTTGGGCCCCGGAGGCAAGCCATCTCGTATAGTAGTCCTGTATATTACAAATACTCATTCATCTATGAATGAACTCAACGAGCATATTGCAGGGATCGGAGATTCAGTAATTAAGAACTGGTAATATATTTACAGTGGATTTGACCCTATATATCCAGACGTTTTTGCTCTCTTACGGTTGCGATAACTTCCTGCGTATATATTCCCGTGGTGAGCGATATCCCAGTGCACTATGCGGATGATGTTCGTTGTAATGACTGAACGCCACCGCCAGATTCATCACCGCTGCCTCGCTGTCCGGTTTCGGCATGATGCTGATGTAGTCCCGTTTTATCGTCATCACGAAGCTTTCTGCTATGCCATTGCTTTCCGGGCTTCGCACTGCTGTCGTACAAGGCTCCAGTCCCAGCAACCGGGCGAACGCCGGCACTGTTGGCAACTGCCTTCCGAAGCGTTTTTCCACCGCACCCAGCATGACATCCTGCACCGTTTCTTTGTCATAGCCTCCGGTGCTCGCTGCCCAGTCAATGATCTCCCTGTCGCAGCAGTCCTGCGCGAAGGTCACCCGCAGCTTTTCGCCATTATCACAGCGGAACTCAAAGCCATCTGAGCACCAGCGCCGGTTACTTTCCGCTACTGCTACGCGCCCCTTATGGGCCCGCTTACGGCAAGGATCAGCGGGTTTACGTTCAAGAAGCAGATTATGCGTTCTCATAATGCGATACACCCGCTTTGCATTAACCACAGGCAGGCCGTCCCGCTCCGACTCCCGTCGCAGCAGCGCCCACACACGGCGATAACCATACGTCGGCAGGTCAGCCACCGCCATGTTTATCCGGGACAATACGGTGGTATCGTCAGAACGGGGCTGCCGTCTGCGATCCTGTCAGTCAGATGGCCGGTGAACCCGAATGCTCAACTGCGCACGCGACACGCCAAGACTTCTGCAAACGTCGCTTATTCGTCGTTCCCAGGCAACGAGGGCGCATGCGCAATCCATTTTTTTGCCCGGCCGAACTCCACGGCCTCTTTGAGTATCTCGGCTTCCATCGTCTTTTTGCCCAGAAGGCGCTGGAGTTCGCGAATTTGCTTATTGGCGGCAGCGAGTTCGGAGGCCGGCACCACTTCCTCGCCCGATGCAACAGCCGTCAGTGAACCGTCTTAATATTGCTTGCGCCATTTGAATATCTGGTTTGCATTGATGCCATGCAGGCGCGCGACATGAGACACGGTCATACCGGGCTCCATAGTCTGCTGAATAATGGCAATTTTTTCCTGCGGTGTACGACGCCGACGCCGCTCAGGTCCTGATAACACTTCAACCATCTTATCGTTCTGACTGGTATTAAACATAGTTCCAAGACTACCTCTTATTTTAAGAGAGTCGAAGTGTCTGGTGATCTATGGGGCCAGTCTAGCCCTCTTCCAAGTGTAGGGAGATATAGTCAAAGTTTGCTTCTCCGCCGATGAGTCCGCCCTGCGTCGGATAGTCCGATTTTTTACCGGCGAAGCACGGCTCTCCTAACCCTATCTAAAGCGAATAACTTTTTTCAACAGGGCCGCGTGCCAATGCAAGAGCGATAGGCGCTCTACGCGCCAATTTGACCACTTAAAACAGGTAAATTGAGGGGTTGTAATGTGTTGATGTAACAGGCTTTTATTTTAATGTCTTGGCATATGTATAATGGTAGTCTAGCCCTCCTTTCAACAAGGAGTACTCATGGAAACCTACAATCATACATATCGGCACCACAACTTTTCACATAAAGACTTAAGTGATCTCACCTTCACCGCTTGCACATTCATTCGCAGCGACTTTCGACGTGCTAACTTGCGTGATACGACATTCGTCAACTGCAAGTTCATTGAACAGGGTGATATCGAAGGCTGCCACTTTGATGTCGCAGATCTTCGTGATGCAAGTTTCCAACAATGCCAACTTGCGATGGCAAACTTCAGTAATGCCAATTGCTACGGTATAGAGTTCCGTGCGTGTGATTTAAAAGGTGCCAACTTTTCCCGAACAAACTTTGCCCATCAAGTGAGTAATCGTATGTACTTTTGCTCAGCATTTATTTCTGGATGTAATCTTTCCTATGCCAATATGGAGAGGGTTTGTTTAGAAAAATGTGAGTTGTTTGAAAATCGCTGGATAGGAACGAACCTAGCGGGTGCATCACTGAAAGAGTCAGACTTAAGTCGAGGTGTTTTTCCGAAGATGTCTGGGGGCAATTTAGCCTACAGGGTGCCAATTTATGCCACGCCGAACTCGACGGTTTAGATCCCCGCAAAGTCGATACATCAGGTATCAAAAATTGCAGCCTGGCAGCAAGAACTGATTCTCGAAGCACTGGGTATTGTTGTTTATCCTGACTAATTGCTTTGATGTGTGATTTTAAACGCTCAAATTTATAAAAACGAATAATATTGTCAACCTTGCAATAATAGACATAGGGACAACCATGTATAAATTTTTACCCTCAGGCGTCTTCACAATAGAGCCATATAGCAGTGGGTCACTTAGTGGGCTTAATTTTTCCATTAAAGATAATATTAATATTGCTCAGTATAAAACATCATATGGTAGCCCATCTTGGCAAGTAAACATAAGGCTGCCATTTATAAGGCACTGTTGCAAAAATGTGGAGGTGATAGGGGTACTACGCCGGAACCCCAGATTTTTCCGTCCGTTCAAATTATCCACGGTTGAGCAGCTTGATCCCGTCCGCCCGCAGTTGACCAACAGGGGAAATATGCCTGTACAAAGTTTGCCGGGTTATCCCAAGTTCCTGGCATAGCGTACTGACCTTTGTTTCTGATTGTCCCATTGATGCCATTGCCAGTCGCAGTTTGACTGGCGTCATTTTTATAAGGTCGGCCGCCGTTCCGCCCACGGGCTCTTGCTGATGCCAGACCTGCAGTCGTTCTTTCAGCAATCAGTTCGCGCTCAAACTCCGCCAGTGCGGCAAAGATACCGAAGACAAGCTTGCCAGCGGCCGTTGTTGTGTCGATAGTCGCCCCGTGACCGGTCAGCACTTTCAGACCGGTCCCCCTCGCGGTCAGGTCGTGCACTGTATTAATGAGATGACGAAGATCACGACCGAGGCGGTCCAGCTTCCATACGACCGAGAGCATAAAAAATATTGGGGCAGCGTGAGCTATGCTGCCATCGCTGGTCCCTTCCCGTCACTTTGAAAACCCGGATACCAGCAGACAAATTTATCCTGCAGTTCGTTATTCAAAACGGCGGTCCGGGTCTGTAACAAATAATGAGCCCCTTTTCTGCTCCACTGCATCTGCTGCTTTTTGGCCATTCGTCTGGCGATCACTTCATTGATCGTGGATTCCACAAACGCGGTTGATACCGGCTCTCCGTACCGACGCATTTCGCCGTAGTTTGGGATCATCATCTTATTATTCCGGATGTAGGTATACATTTCATCCAGATGTTTTTGCAGGGATTTCAGGCTAGGATAGCTGAGTTCAGGGTCATCGCAATACATAACGCAATTATCAATATGTTCCAGCGCAGCGACAACATTGCCATGCCAGAGATATCGTTTAATGCTTTCCAGCAGTGCCAGAACTTTACTCCCCGCCTCTGGATCTGATACCAGCAGTCCCCGGGCATATTGCATGAGCACCTTCAGCCTCATGGTGATATGAAACCAGTCCAGCACATGCGTTGACTCAGGGTACATACCGAACTGGAGGTCCCTGAGATTATCCGCGCCGTCGGACAGAAAAAATATCTGCTGGTTGGCCTGCATTCCCTGCGCTGAAAGGTGGGTCATGAGCCTGCGTTCCGGATGACAGTCATCCTTCTGAACAAAACCGAAGCGGCGGGTGTCAGCAGGCGCACCAACGGAAAAAGACTTCCCGGCAATAATTTCAAAATTACGCTTTTTGTCATCCCGATCGCGAACATAACCACCATCTATACCCACCACAAGCGGTTTTCCTGGCCTGGGCAGGTTCCCCCAGTCGCGGGGGCAGCCGGAAAGAAAACCTGAATGAGCTTCAGCCTCAGCGTCAAGACGCTGCGCCACCTGGCATAAATGATTCCTCACCGTTGAGGCATTCAGGCTGTGGCCCACCGGCAGAATATCTTTCAGCAGACGAGTCGTCATTTCATAGGAGATCATCGAGGCCCAGCGGGTTTCAATATATTTCAGTGCCGGGTGAGAATAATCGCCGGCCCAGTCGCTGAGCAAACTGACTGTCTTTGTATCACTCTCTTCACAACGGCACCGGTACACCCGAAGCCCGGATACCGGAATAACGCCAAACAGCGTCCGGTACCGTATTTTCTGTTTGCCTTTGATTCTGCGCGCAGCAAGGCAGTGAGGGCACCGGATATGGTGTTGAGTATATTCGTCTGCCTGCAGCTGGACCACCGACTGCTGGACCGTATTCAGCAACAGCTTGGATTCTGACACCGATAATCCGATGTCGTTCCGGGTCTCCCCTGATTTCTGGATTGTCATCAGTTCCTCCGTTCGACTGGAGCCTGATTCATCGGTGATGACTATCTGGAGCGTCAGTTGCATCATTGCCTCCTGCTGTGGTGGATGACTATCTCCCGGCTACTGGTTGTTCATCTGGTGACGAAGCTTATAATATGTGGAAACGCCAAGGCCCGCATGGTCGCAGGCGATCCTGAGCCTGACCCCTCTGCTTCTGAGTGCGTCAATTTCCTGGATCTTTTTGATATCGGCGCCGGGGCGCCCTGTTTTTTCACCCCGTGCTTTTTTCGCGGCGATGCCGTCGGCCTGCCTTTCCTTCAGTAAGGCTCGTTCAAACTGGCTGAATGCCGACATCATGTGCAGCTGCAGTTCCTGCATCGGATTGTTTGTGCCGGCGCTGAACGTCAGCTGCTCTTTCAGAAAAATAAGGGTAACGCCCTGGTCACGAAGCCGGGTGGTGACAGCGCACATATCCGACATATTCCGGCAAAGGCGATCGATGGAATGAACCAGAAGCGTATCACCAGGGCGTAATTGCCCCAGGAGTTCCTGTAACCCCGGGCGGTTTGTGTCCTTCGCGCTGGCATGCTCAACACAAATTTTATCAGGCTGAAAACCCGCCTTTGACAATGCCTCTTCCTGACGGGCCGTATTCTGATCGGCCGAGCTTACCCTGATGTAGGCATATTGCACGCAAAACCTCCGGAAGGTCTTTAAACATCATAGAGATTTAAAGAATAATCCATAAACACTGATTTAGGGAGGTTTATAGACATTTTTTCGGGGATCTGAGAGGCATGCTGAAAACGTATACCTTTATAGACATCAGTCAGCGACGACGGCCCAGCCAGATAACTTCAGGCTCCAGTACCGGAGATGCAAGGTCGAGCCTGCTCAGTTGCCGGTTGATTTTGTGGCGGTTGAACCTGACAGCATCCAGGTCGTCAGCAAAAGGGCGGATCTCGCCGACCGTTGTTTCATCATCCGCATTAACGATAGCTTCAAGAAACGCCAGGGTTTTATCGAACTCATCCGCAGCTGTGGCTCCGGGCATACCATGGCCGCTTATACAAAACGGCGCTTTCAGCGTAGAGTTTTCATAAATGGCCTCAACACGAATGTCATGAAGCCAGTGCTCAAAGAAATTGTATTCATAGGTAAAGCGATCGCCAGCATCAAAAGCAAAATCATCAATCACGACCCGGAACGGATTATCGACAAAACCGATGCCTCCTTCGTAGGAGATACCGTAATCTTTGCCATAAATGTGAAATTGATGGAGATGGTCGTCCCCCCAGCCCTGCACTATCTGGAAAATGAAGTGAAGCGCGGCCAGTGACGTGTCGGCAGCAATTCTCAGCCGACGCCAGACCATCGGACTGACTCCATGAACTGCTATTTTGATGACGTAGATCTTCATAGTCAGCAGGTATTGTTATGAAATGATGGTGGTTATTTTAACCCCTGTAGATGGCATCATTCGATGGCTGCCCCGAGGTTTTTCATGCTCTCCTAGTTGTTTGCGGTCTTGCGTGGCAGGGAGCAGGCATCTTTAACTTGCCTTTCACAGTGATGCTATGGACTATCATTAGATTAATTATCGTGGTATCGCTTGTATTTATTACTGGAAAATTCGGTCTATCAAGAGAGTTTACTTTCCCCGCAGCAGCAGTAGGTTTAGCTTTTAGTTTATTCCCTGTCCTTGATCATATTGCGTTAGGTTATTCTGCTAAAAATTTCTATGAAACCACTAATTTTATGGGGCAAACGGTTCGGGAATTTGGTGCCAGTAAAATTACGGTCTGGTGGGGTTCGATTTATGCCAAAATAGCCTATGCTAGCCTTGCAGGTTTAATTGGATATGGTGTTAAGGTCGCCACTGATGATTAAAAAAGAAAAACCAACTTGAAGTTGGTTTTTTTGGCACTGTTGCAAATAGAGATTTGAGTCGATGATGTTCCCTTTAAAAAGTACTTAGAGACCGAAAACCCTGTTGATTAGACACACTTCACCCTGAGGCTGACCATAATAAAATGACGATGCTTGTCCTTTACGTAGTGCACGCATGACTTCAATACCTTTAATTGTGGCATAAGCCGTCTTCATAGATTTGAATCCTAATGTGGCCCTGATGATCCGCTTTAGCTTGCCATGATCACATTCAATCACGTTATTTTTATACTTAATCTGCCTGTGCTCAAGGTCTGGTGGACATTTACCTTCCCGTTTTAACCGTGATAAAGCACGTCCATATGTGGGTGCTTTATCCGTGTTGATCACTTGTGGAATTTGCCACTTCTTCACATTATTTAAAATTTTTCCAAGAAAACAATATGCTGATTTGGTATTACGTCTAGAAGAAAGATAAAAATCAATGGTATCGCCACGTTGATCGACTGCACGATACAGATAAGACCATCGTCCATTCACTTTTACATAGGTTTCATCAATATGCCACGAGCTCAGATCTGTAGGATTACGCCAATACCAGCGTAAACGTTTTTCTATTTCAGGAGCATAACGTTGAACCCAACGGTAAATAGTCGTGTGATCAACATTCACACCCCGTTCGGCCAGCATTTCCTGCAGTTCACGATAGCTAATGCCATATTTACAATACCAGCGCACAGCCCAAAGAATGATTTCGCCCTGAAAATGCCGACCATGGAAAGGATTCATATGCTGCACCTTTAGCTAAAACAGTCTTCAGCTTACCATTCGTGGTTATTTGCAACAGTGCCGCTGACGCACACCATCGCCCACCGGGTGGGTCGCTATCTGGAACGGCAAGGCCTGCTGGAACGGGATGTCGAAAACAGCTATCTGGCCTCGGATGCGGTGGATGACGACCCGATGACACCCCTGCTGGGGCACTCGATCACTTACCGTATCGCTGTCGGTTCACAGGCGGGGCGAAAGGTGTTCACTTTGCAAACTCTGCCGACCAGTGGTGATCCGTTCGGTGACGGGATTGGCAAGGTAGCCGGGTCCAGCCTGCACGCCGGCGTGGCGGCCAGGGCCGATGAACGCAAGAAGCTCGAACGGCTGTGCCGGTACATCAGCCGCCCGGCGGTATCCGAGAAGCGGCTGTCGTTAACACGAGGCGGCAACGTGCGCTACCAGCTCAAGACGCCGTACCGGGACGGCACCACGCACGTCATTTTCGAACCATTGGATTTCATTGCAAGGCTGGCCGCCCCTGGTACCGAAGCCCAGAGTCAACCTAACCCGCTTCCACGGGGTGTTCGCACCCAACAGTCGGCACCGGGCGTTGGTCACGCCGGCAAAAACGGGGCAGGGGCAACAAGGTCAGGGTGGCTGATGAACCGGCAACACCAGCACAACGGCGAGCGTCGATGACATGGGCGCAACGGCTCAAGCGTGTTTTTCAATATCGACATCGAGACCTGCAGCGGCTGCGGCGGCGCCATGAAAGTCATCGCCTGCATTGAAGACCCTATAGTGATCAAGCAGATCCTTGATCACCTGAAGCACAAAGCCGAAACCAGCGGGACCAGGGCGTTACCCGAAAGCCGGGCGCCACCGGCTGAGCTGCTCCTGGGTCTGTTTGACTGACGAGCCTGAAGGCCAACGATACCAATCAAAATGCTGCGTTCACAGCGCCGCGGCAGGGATCCGCCGTGCTGGTTGTCGGAAAAAAGGAGCCGCTAGTGGGAAAGAGGAGGGTAAATTTTCAGCGTTGCTGGCTCCCCGTCAGCCGGATTGGGTTGCATCGCAGGGGTGTCGAAAGAGTCAACTGCGGTCCAAAGCTGTTGGACTTGGGTGAAAAGGGCGTTTATTCTTCCTATACGTGCCGCGTTCCAGGCGGCGACTATGAGGGCTATGTCGATGCCCATGTGCGCCGGCTGGAGGCGCTACGCCGGGCCGGTATCGTCGAGCGGATCGACGCCGACCAATGGCGCATCCCCGATGATCTGGTCAGCCGTGCCGCCGCCCATGACGCCGGCCGAGACAGTCAGGCCAGCGTTCGCGTCCTTTCCCCGGTCGATCTGAACAAACAGATCGGATCGGACGGCGCGACCTGGCTGGACCGGCGGCTGATCCACGGCGAGACGGCCGACCTTGCGCCAACCGGCTTCGGGCAACAAGTCCGCGAAGCCATGGACCAGCGCCGCGAGCACCATATCGAACAGGGCGACGCCACCCGCAGCCGGGACAGCCGCGTCTTCTACCGGCGCAACCTTCTCGCCATCCTGCGGGAGCGCGAGGTAGCCGGCGTCGGATCGGATATGGCTTTGAGTAAGGGCCTGCTGTTCCGCGCCGCCACGGACGGCGAGAGCGTCAGCGGCAAGTTTACCGGAACCGTGCATCTATCGAGCGGCAAGTTCGCCGTGGTCGAGAAATCCCATGAGTTCACCCTTGTCCCGTGGCGGCCGATCATCGACCGCCAACTCGGCCGCGAGGTTATGGGCATCGTGCAGGGCGGGTCGGTGTCGTGGCAGTTAGGGCGGCAGAGGGGGCTGGAACGCTGAGTGCGCCCATGCCGCATTGCGAAGCAAAAGATAATCGGATAAAATGTAGCAATTCATATTCGTAAGCGTGGAGTAATCAGATGGGAAATTCCAAGTCAGCAGACAAGTAAGCCGCAACAACCAGTATTGTTGTTGCGGCGCTCTGTAAGGCTAGTCTCATCTGATTGCTGACGAGCAGACGTCGCCCGGTATTCCTTAATCGAGGGTTGATTCGTCATGACCACCACACGCCCCGCGTGGGCCTATACGCTGCCGGCAGCACTGCTGCTGATGGCTCCTTTCGACATCCTCGCTTCACTGGCGATGGATATTTATCTCCCTGTCGTTCCAGCGATGCCCGGCATCCTGAACACGACGCCCGCTATGATCCAACTCACGTTGAGCCTCTATATGGTGATGCTCGGCGTGGGCCAGGTGATTTTTGGTCCGCTCTCAGACAGAATCGGGCGACGGCCAATTCTACTTGCGGGCGCAACGGCTTTCGTCATTGCGTCTCTGGGAGCAGCTTGGTCTTCAACTGCACCGGCCTTTGTCGCTTTCCGTCTACTTCAAGCAGTGGGCGCGTCGGCCATGCTGGTGGCGACGTTCGCGACGGTTCGCGACGTTTATGCCAACCGTCCTGAGGGTGTCGTCATCTACGGCCTTTTCAGTTCGATGCTGGCGTTCGTGCCTGCGCTCGGCCCTATCGCCGGAGTATTGATCGGCGAGTTCTTGGGATGGCAGGCGATATTCATTACTTTGGCTATACTGGCGATGCTCGCACTCCTAAATGCGGGTTTCAGGTGGCACGAAACCCGCCCTCTGGATCAAGTCAAGACGCGCCGATCTGTCTTGCCGATCTTCGCGAGTCCGGCTTTTTGGGTTTACACTGTCGGCTTTAGCGCCGGTATGGGCACCTACTTCGTCTTCTTCTCGACGGCTCCCCGTGTGCTCATAGGCCAAGCGGAATATTCCGAGATCGGATTCAGCTTTGCCTTCGCCACTGTCGCGCTTGTAATGATCGTGACAACCCGTTTCGCGAAGTCCTTTGTCGCCAGATGGGGCATCGCAGGATGCGTGGCGCGTGGGATGGCGTTGCTTGTTTGCGGAGCGGTCCTGTTGGGGATCGGCGAACTTTACGGCTCGCCGTCATTCCTCACCTTCATCCTACCGATGTGGGTTGTCGCGGTCGGTATTGTCTTCACGGTGTCCGTTACCGCGAACGGCGCTTTGGCAGAGTTCGACGACATCGCGGGATCAGCGGTCGCGTTCTACTTCTGCGTTCAAAGCCTGATAGTCAGCATTGTCGGGACATTGGCGGTGGCACTTTTAAACGGTGACACAGCGTGGCCCGTGATCTGTTACGCCACGGCGATGGCGGTACTGGTTTCGTTGGGGCTGGTGCTCCTTCGGCTCCGTGGGGCTGCCACCGAGAAGTCGCCAGTCGTCTAACCGACGACTGGTAGCAGGCCCGCTCCGATGCGGCGCACTAACCATCGAAACCTCGTGAATGTCGGTATCCTGTCTGGCAGGATACCGCTCATTTCCCTTGTTCAGTTCATCGCCGTCGCCGAGCATCTGAATTTTCGGCATGCGGCCAAGGCACTTGGTATCAGCCAGTCGAGCGTCAGCGCGCGTGTGAAAGCGCTGGAGGATAACCTTGGTGTCCTGCTATTTGAGCGCCATGCGCGGGGCGTTCGGCTAACAGACGCAGGCAGGCACTTCATGGAGCGTGTCACGGCGGGTGTCGATCAACTCGATCACGCAGTGAAGACCGCGGAGTGACGGGCACTGGCTGGCAATGTCTAGCAACGGCAGGCATTTCGGCTGAGGGTAAAAGAACTTTCCGCTAAGCGATAGACTGTATGTAAACACAGTATTGCAAGGACGCGGAACATGCCTCATGTGGCGGCCAGGACGGCCAGCCGGGATCGGGATACTGGTCGTTACCAGAGCCACCGACCCGAGCAAACCCTTCTCTATCAGATCGTTGACGAGTATTACCCGGCATTCGCTGCGCTTATGGCAGAGCAGGGAAAGGAATTGCCGGGCTATGTGCAACGGGAATTTGAAGAATTTCTCCAAAGCCCGCGACGCAGCGCCGGCAGGCAGAGCAAGTAGAGGGCAGCGCCTGCAATCCATGCCCACCCGTTCCACGTTGTTATAGAAGCCGCATAGATCGCCGTGAAGAGGAGGGGTCCGACGATCGAGGTCAGGCTGGTGAGCGCCGCCAGTGAGCCTTGCAGCTGCCCCTGACGTTCAGCGCTTCGATACTGACCAGTTACAGGCCATTCTTGAGCGCAGGGAAGCGGAAAGACAGGTTCAGCAGTGCTGTGATGAACGTGACAGCGTGATTGACGTAACCACCTCGCTGCGGGAAGCCATCAGTGAGCGGGACACTCTGATGCTAAAACAGACGCAGAAATCTGATCCCGAACAGGACGCCGTTTCCGGCAGGGTATTCGATTTTGAAAAAGAGCCGGAGAAGCTGAATGCACTGGTCAGCGATGCCATGAAGGACATACAGGAAGAAATTGACCTTCAGTCCCTTGTTAACGATGCGATGGCGGAGTTTCAGGAGATACATCAGGAAATGGAACGGCAGAAAGAGCGGGCGAGACTGGCGGAAAAACAGCGTCAGCAGGAGAAAGAGCGGCAGCGCATTGCCGAACAGAAACGACAGAAGCCCGATAAAGGCTGGTCATTCTCACGATAAGCAGGATTTGATATGAGCGACGAAATTAAACAGATTGCTGCCCTTATCGGGCATCATCAGGCGCTGGAAAAACGAGTGAGCACGCTGACTGAGGAGTTTCAGGCTGCCTCCGTGCAGTTACAGCGGCAGAGCGAAACACTGAGCAAGGTTATCCGGGAGCTGGACAGTGCGTCCGGTAATATGACCGATACAGTCAGAAAGTCTGTCAGCTCCGCTATGAATCAGGTTACGCAGGCGTTAACACAAGCCGGCACTGAGCAGCAGAAGCCCGCCGTGAATGCCCTTAATCAGGTCGTGAAAGCAGCTAATGACTCCGTTAACGCCATGCGCCGTGAAATGTATCGCTATACGTGGAAATCGGCGATTTATCTTGTGCTGACGATATTCTTCGTCCTGGCTTGCTGTGTGACGGCACTGACATGGTTTATGAATGACGGGTACAGCCGGATTGCTGAAATGCAGCGTATGGAAGCTGTCTGGCAGAAAAAAGCGCCGCTGGCTGATATCTGGGGTCTGACGCTCAGTGGAACGAAAACTCACGTTAAGCAACGTTTTCTGCCTCTGACGCCTCTTTTAATGGTCTCAGATGTCCTTTGGTCACCAGTTCTGCCAGCGTGAAGGAATAATGGCCGAGCATATTGATATGTCCGTGGCAAAGCGGGGAGAGGCGTGCGATATCTTCATCATTCAGTGTTTCACCCTGCGCCCGGAGATGATCCAGGGCTGCCTGCATATAAATAGTGTTCCATAACACGACGGCGTTAGTGACCAGCCCCAGTGTGCCCAGTTGATCTTCCTGACCGTCGGTATATCGTTTTCTTATCTCACCTTTTTGACCGTGACAGATGGCTCTGGCAACGGCATGGCGACTTTCTCCCCGATTAAGCTGGGTCAGAATGCGCCGGCGGTAATCTTCATCATCAATATAATTAAGCAGATACAGCGTTTTGTTGATGCGCCCCACTTCAATGATTGCCTGAGTCAGTCCGGAAGGACGTTCACTTTTCAGCAATGAACGGACCAGCACTGAAACCTGTACTTTGCCCAGCTTCAGGGAGCCAGCGGTCCGGATCATTTCGTCCCACTGAAGGACTATTTTTCGGGGATCTGATTGCCCTCTGGCAATATCATTCAGCACGCCATAGTCGGCATCATGGTCCATTCGCCAGAAAACCGAAGCACCGGCATCAGCCAGGCGTGGAGAAAACTGGTATCCCAGCAGCCAGAAAAGGCCAAAGACAAGTTCGCTGGCACCTGCTGTATCGGTCATAATTTCGGTTGGATTCAGCCCGGTCTCCTGTTCCAGAAGACCTTCCAGCACAAAGATAGAGTCCCTCAGCGTCCCCGGTATAACGATGCCATGAAAGCCGGAATACTGATCGGACACAAAGTTGTACCAGGTGATCCCTCTGTTATTACCAAAGTATTTGCGGTTCGGTCCGGCATTGATTGTTCTGACTGGCGTAACAAAGCGCATTCCATCTGCAGATGCCACTTCTCCTCCACCCCATATCTGTGCCAGTGGCAGCGTTGCCTGAAAATCAACCAGTCTGGCATTAGCGCTGGTGATAGTTTCAGCCCGCAGATAGTTCGCTTTTGTCCAGTTCAGCCGGTGTCGGGTCAGTGCAGGAACATTTGATCTGATCAGTGGTTCCAGACCGATATTGCAGGCTTCAGCCATCAGCACGGCGCTGATGCTGACGGGCAGATCATCAACTCTGGCACTGGCTTCACTAGCATGGAAAAACTCATCAGCAAATCCGGTATGGGCGTTAATTTCGAGCAGCAACTCCGTTAAATCCACCGGAGGGAGTAGATCACTGATCATTTTGCTCAGTCGTTTCGGCACTGTTGCAAATAGTCGGTGGTGATAAACTTATCATCCCCTTTTGCTGATGGAGCTGCACATGAACCCATTCAAAGGCCGGCATTTTCAGCGTGACATCATTCTGTGGGCCGTACGCTGGTACTGCAAATACGGCATCAGTTACCGTGAGCTGCAGGAGATGCTGGCTGAACGCGGAGTGAATGTCGATCACTCCACGATTTACCGCTGGGTTCAGCGTTATGCGCCTGAAATGGAAAAACGGCTGCGCTGGTACTGGCGTAACCCTTCCGATCTTTGCCCGTGGCACATGGATGAAACCTACGTGAAGGTCAATGGCCGCTGGGCGTATCTGTACCGGGCCGTCGACAGCCGGGGCCGCACTGTCGATTTTTTTATCTCTCCTCCCGTCGTAACAGCAAAGCTGCATACCGGTTTCTGGGTAAAATCCTCAACAACGTGAAGAAGTGGCAGATCCCGCGATTCATCAACACGGATAAAGCGCCCGCCTATGGTCGCGCGCTTGCTCTGCTCAAACGCGAAGGCCGGTGCCCGTCTGACGTTGAACACCGACAGATTAAGTACCGGAACAACGTGATTGAATGCGATCATGGCAAACTGAAACGGATAATCGGCGCCACGCTGGGATTTAAATCCATGAAGACGGCTTACGCCACCATCAAAGGTATTGAGGTGATGCGTGCACTACGCAAAGGCCAGGCCTCAGCATTTTATTATGGTGATCCCCTGGGCGAAATGCGCCTGGTAAGCAGAGTTTTTGAAATGTAAGGCCTTTGAATGAGACAAAAGGCTGCCTCATCGCTAACTTTGCAACAGTGCCTTGCTTGCGCCATTTGAATATCTGGTTTGCATTGATGCCATGCAGGCGCGCGACATGAGACACGGTCATACCGGGCTCCATAGTCTGCTGAATAATGGCAATTTTTTCCTGCGGTGTACGACGCCGACGCCGCTCAGGTCCTGATAACACTTCAACCATCTTATCGTTCTGACTGGTATTAAACATAGTTCCAAGACTACCTCTTATTTTAAGAGAGTCGAAGTGTCTGGTGATCTATGGGGCCAGTCTAGCCCTCTTCCAAGTGTAGGGAGATATAGTCAAAGTTTGCTTCTCCGCCGATGAGTCCGCCCTGCGTCGGATAGTCCGATTTTTTACCGGCGAAGCACGGCTCTCCTAACCCTATCTAAAGCGAATAACTTTTTTCAACAGGGCCGCGTGCCAATGCAAGAGCGATAGGCGCTCTACGCGCCAATTTGACCACTTAAAAACAGGTAAATTGAGGGGTTGTAATGTGTTGATGTAACAGGCTTTTATTTTAATGTCTTGGCATATGTATAATGGTAGTCTAGCCCTCCTTTCAACAAGGAGTACTCATGGAAACCTACAATCATACATATCGGCACCACAACTTTTCACATAAAGACTTAAGTGATCTCACCTTCACCGCTTGCACATTCATTCGCAGCGACTTTCGACGTGCTAACTTGCGTGATACGACATTCGTCAACTGCAAGTTCATTGAACAGGGTGATATCGAAGGCTGCCACTTTGATGTCGCAGATCTTCGTGATGCAAGTTTCCAACAATGCCAACTTGCGATGGCAAACTTCAGTAATGCCAATTGCTACGGTATAGAGTTCCGTGCGTGTGATTTAAAAGGTGCCAACTTTTCCCGAACAAACTTTGCCCATCAAGTGAGTAATCGTATGTACTTTTGCTCAGCATTTATTTCTGGATGTAATCTTTCCTATGCCAATATGGAGAGGGTTTGTTTAGAAAAATGTGAGTTGTTTGAAAATCGCTGGATAGGAACGAACCTAGCGGGTGCATCACTGAAAGAGTCAGACTTAAGTCGAGGTGTTTTTTCCGAAGATGTCTGGGGGCAATTTAGCCTACAGGGTGCCAATTTATGCCACGCCGAACTCGACGGTTTAGATCCCCGCAAAGTCGATACATCAGGTATCAAAATTGCAGCCTGGCAGCAAGAACTGATTCTCGAAGCACTGGGTATTGTTGTTTATCCTGACTAATTGCTTTGATGTGTGATTTTAAACGCTCAAATTTATAAAACGAATAATATTGTCAACCTTGCAATAATAGACATAGGGACAACCATGTATAAATTTTTACCCTCAGGCGTCTTCACAATAGAGCCATATAGCAGTGGGTCACTTAGTGGGCTTAATTTTTCCATTAAAGATAATATTAATATTGCTCAGTATAAAACATCATATGGTAGCCCATCTTGGCAAGTAAACATAAGGCTGCCATTTATAAGGCACTGTTGCAAAAATGTGGAGGTGATAGGGGTACTACGCCGGAACCCCAGATTTTTCCGTCCGTTCAAATTATCCACGGTTGAACAGCTTGATCCCGTCCGCCCGCAGTTGACCAACAGGGGAAATATGCCTGTACAAAGTTTGCCGGGTTATCCCAAGTTCCTGGCATAGCGTACTGACCTTTGTTTCTGATTGTCCCATTGATGCCATTGCCAGTCGCAGTTTGACTGGCGTCATTTTATAAGGTCGGCCGCCGTTCCGCCCACGGGCTCTTGCTGATGCCAGACCTGCAGTCGTTCTTTCAGCAATCAGTTCGCGCTCAAACTCCGCCAGTGCGGCAAAGATACCGAAGACAAGCTTGCCAGCGGCCGTTGTTGTGTCGATAGTCGCCCCGTGACCGGTCAGCACTTTCAGACCGGTCCCCCTCGCGGTCAGGTCGTGCACTGTATTAATGAGATGACGAAGATCACGACCGAGGCGGTCCAGCTGGCACTGTTGCAAAGTTAGCGATGAGGCAGCCTTTTGTCTTATTCAAAGGCCTTACATTTCAAAAACTCTGCTTACCAGGCGCATTTCGCCCAGGGGATCACCATAATAAAATGCTGAGGCCTGGCCTTTGCGTAGTGCACGCATCACCTCAATACCTTTGATGGTGGCGTAAGCCGTCTTCATGGATTTAAATCCCAGCGTGGCGTTGATTATCCGTTTCAGTTTGCCATGATCGCATTCAATCACGTTGTTCCGGTACTTAATCTGTCGGTGTTCAACGTCAGACGGGCACCGGCCTTCGCGTTTGAGCAGAGCAAGCGCGCGACCATAGGCGGGCGCTTTATCCGTGTTGATGAATCGTGGGATCTGCCACTTCTTCACGTTGTTGAGGATTTTACCCAGAAACCGGTATGCAGCTTTGCTGTTACGACGGGAGGAGAGATAAAAATCGACAGTGCGGCCCCGGCTGCCGACGGCCCGGTACAGATACGCCCAGCGGCCATTGACCTTCACGTAGGTTTCATCCATGTGCCACGGGCAAAGATCGGAAGGGTTACGCCAGTACCAGCGCAGCCGTTTTTCCATTTCAGGCGCATAACGCTGAACCCAGCGGTAAATCGTGGAGTGATCGACATTCACTCCGCGTTCAGCCAGCATCTCCTGCAGCTCACGGTAACTGATGCCGTATTTGCAGTACCAGCGTACGGCCCACAGAATGATGTCACGCTGAAAATGCCGGCCTTTGAATGGGTTCATGTGCAGCTCCATCAGCAAAAGGGGATGATAAGTTTATCACCACCGACTATTTGCAACAGTGCCTTATAAAGTACTGACGTAGAATCTCAGTAATACGATGTTGCATAAGCCACCCTGTCGCCAGATCGAAAAGCAGGCCAGGACGTTCGTTGCTTATCCAGCTCCGGGTATATAAAAGACGGGTAAGGCGAAATGTCCAGGGCCAGGCAAATTCACGATACTGATAGTGCTGACGTATCAGCGCTGCATGCTCACGGCGGGTATTTTCCCTCTGACCGTATTCTGCAAGAACGGTGATATCACGAATCCCGAGCTGTCTGGCGGTAAAATGCCGGACGCCGGAAGGAATATGATTCATATCGGTGAGGAAGGTGCCCAGAAAACGGACACATCCAATTTGCAGGGCAATGCCCAGACGGTTGTGATCACCTCTGCTTTTTCCGATAAATTCCTTGTCTGCTTCATCAAGGTGAAAATATCGTGCCAGCTGAAGCTCATCCGGTTCACCGGTGAATCTGCCATAGCTTTCAGTCTGCTCAGTGGTCAGAAAGTCAACGGGCATATCGGCCTCCCTGCCTGACGGGCATTTAGTAACATTTTTCCAACCGTACGAAATGTTATAAATTATCGGACATCGTAAAACTGTTACATTAATATGTCTATTAAATCGTAAATTTGTAATAATAGACATGAGTTGTCCGATATTCGATTTAAGGTACATTTTTATGCGACTTTTTGGTTACGCTCGGGTCTCAACCAGTCAGCAGTCTCTTGATCTTCAGGTCAGAGCACTCAAAGACGCAGGTGTGAAAGCAAACCGTATATTTACCGATAAGGCATCCGGCAGTTCAACAGACCGGGAAGGGCTGGATTTGCTGAGGATGAAGGTGGAGGAAGGTGATGTCATTCTGGTTAAGAAGCTCGACCGTCTTGGCCGCGACACTGCCGATATGATCCAACTGATAAAGGAATTTGACGCTCAGGGCGTGGCAGTCCGGTTCATTGATGACGGGATCAGTACCGACGGTGATATGGGGCAAATGGTGGTCACCATCCTGTCGGCTGTGGCACAGGCTGAACGCCGGAGGATCCTAGAACGCACGAATGAGGGCCGACAGGAAGCAAAGCTGAAAGGAATCAAATTTGGCCGCAGGCGTACCGTGGACAGGAACGTCGTGCTGACGCTTCATCAGAAGGGCACTGGTGCAACGGAAATTGCTCATCAGCTCAGTATTGCCCGCTCCACGGTTTATAAAATTCTTGAAGACGAAAGGGCCTCGTGATACGCCTATTTTTATAGGTTAATGTCATGATAATAATGGTTTCTTAGACGTCAGGTGGCACTTTTCGGGGAAATGTGCGCGGAACCCCTATTTGTTTATTTTTCTAAATACATTCAAATATGTATCCGCTCATGAGACAATAACCCTGGTAAATGCTTCAATAATATTGAAAAAGGAAGAGTATGAGTATTCAACATTTTCGTGTCGCCCTTATTCCCTTTTTTGCGGCATTTTGCCTTCCTGTTTTTGCTCACCCAGAAACGCTGGTGAAAGTAAAAGATGCTGAAGATCAGTTGGGTGCACGAGTGGGTTACATCGAACTGGATCTCAACAGCGGTAAGATCCTTGAGAGTTTTCGCCCCGAAGAACGTTTTCCAATGATGAGCACTTTTAAAGTTCTGCTATGTGGTGCGGTATTATCCCGTGTTGACGCCGGGCAAGAGCAACTCGGTCGCCGCATACACTATTCTCAGAATGACTTGGTTGAGTACTCACCAGTCACAGAAAAGCATCTTACGGATGGCATGACAGTAAGAGAATTATGCAGTGCTGCCATAACCATGAGTGATAACACTGCTGCCAACTTACTTCTGACAACGATCGGAGGACCGAAGGAGCTAACCGCTTTTTTGCACAACATGGGGGATCATGTAACTCGCCTTGATCGTTGGGAACCGGAGCTGAATGAAGCCATACCAAACGACGAGCGTGACACCACGATGCCTGCAGCAATGGCAACAACGTTGCGCAAACTATTAACTGGCGAACTACTTACTCTAGCTTCCCGGCAACAATTAATAGACTGGATGGAGGCGGATAAAGTTGCAGGACCACTTCTGCGCTCGGCCCTTCCGGCTGGCTGGTTTATTGCTGATAAATCTGGAGCCGGTGAGCGTGGGTCTCGCGGTATCATTGCAGCACTGGGGCCAGATGGTAAGCCCTCCCGTATCGTAGTTATCTACACGACGGGGAGTCAGGCAACTATGGATGAACGAAATAGACAGATCGCTGAGATAGGTGCCTCACTGATTAAGCATTGGTAACTGTCAGACCAAGTTTACTCATATATACTTTAGATTGATTTAAAACTTCATTTTTAATTTAAAAGGATCTAGGTGAAGATCCTTTTTGATAATCTCATGACCAAAATCCCTTAACGTGAGTTTTCGTTCCACTGAGCGTCAGACCCCTTAATTAAATGAAGTCAGTAACTATAGAAGCAAAAACATTTGCTGAAATGTTAGGAATAACAGAAGGTGAGTTAATCTTTGCCATTAAGAAAACTGGCACATTCAAAAACAAGACAATCCCACAACCTCATGAGCCACATAAATCAAATAATAGATTTTTATATTCAGACGTAATGAGGTTTATAGAATCACTAAAAGACAAATAGAACCGGTAAGGCACTGTTGCAAAGTTAGCGATGAGGCAGCCTTTTGTCTTATTCAAAGGCCTTACATTTCAAAAACTCTGCTTACCAGGCGCATTTCGCCCAGGGGATCACCATAATAAAATGCTGAGGCCTGGCCTTTGCGTAGTGCACGCATCACCTCAATACCTTTGATGGTGGCGTAAGCCGTCTTCATGGATTTAAATCCCAGCGTGGCGCCGATTATCCGTTTCAGTTTGCCATGATCGCATTCAATCACGTTGTTCCGGTACTTAATCTGTCGGTGTTCAACGTCAGACGGGCACCGGCCTTCGCGTTTGAGCAGAGCAAGCGCGCGACCATAGGCGGGCGCTTTATCCGTGTTGATGAATCGCGGGATCTGCCACTTCTTCACGTTGTTGAGGATTTTACCCAGAAACCGGTATGCAGCTTTGCTGTTACGACGGGAGGAGAGATAAAAATCGACAGTGCGGCCCCGGCTGTCGACGGCCCGGTACAGATACGCCCAGCGGCCATTGACCTTCACGTAGGTTTCATCCATGTGCCACGGGCAAAGATCGGAAGGGTTACGCCAGTACCAGCGCAGCCGTTTTTCCATTTCAGGCGCATAACGCTGAACCCAGCGGTAAATCGTGGAGTGATCGACATTCACTCCGCGTTCAGCCAGCATCTCCTGCAGCTCACGGTAACTGATGCCGTATTTGCAGTACCAGCGTACGGCCCACAGAATGATGTCACGCTGAAAATGCCGGCCTTTGAATGGGTTCATGTGCAGCTCCATCAGCAAAAGGGGATGATAAGTTTATCACCACCGACTATTTGCAACAGTGCCGGTTGACGAAGCCGACGAAGGCCGCCGCCGGCATCGGCCTGGCGAACAGGAAACCCTGCACCGTGTCGCAACCCGCCTGCCGCAACCACGCAAGGCAGTCGGGTGTTTCCACACCCTCGGCTACCACCTCCATTGTCGTTTTCAGAAGACGGCTGCACTGAACGTCAGAAGCCGACTGCACTATAGCAGCGGAGGGGTTGGATCCATCAGGCAACGACGGGCTGCTGCCGGCCATCAGCGGACGCAGGGAGGACTTTCCGCAACCGGCCGTTCGATGCGGCACCGATGGCCTTCGCGCAGGGGTAGTGAATCCGCCAGGATTGACTTGCGCTGCCCTACCTCTCACTAGTGAGGGGCGGCAGCGCATCAAGCGGTGAGCGCACTCCGGCACCGCCAACTTTCAGCACATGCGTGTAAATCATCGTCGTAGAGACGTCGGAATGGCCGAGCAGATCCTGCACGGTTCGAATGTCGTAACCGCTGCGGAGCAAGGCCGTCGCGAACGAGTGGCGGAGGGTGTGCGGTGTAGCGGGCTTCGTGATGCCTGCTTGTTCTACGGCACGTTTGAAGGCGCGCTGAAAGGTCTGGTCATACATGTGATGGCGACGCACGACACCGCTCCGTGGATCGGTCGAATGCGTGTGCTGCGCAAAAACCCAGAACCACGGCCAGGAATGCCCGGCGCGCGGATACTTCCGCTCAAGGGCGTCGGGAAGCGCAACGCCGCTGCGGCCCTCGGCCTGGTCCTTCAGCCACCATGCCCGTGCACGCGACAGCTGCTCGCGCAGGCTGGGTGCCAAGCTCTCGGGTAACATCAAGGCCCGATCCTTGGAGCCCTTGCCCTCCCGCACGATGATCGTGCCGTGATCGAAATCCAGATCCTTGACCCGCAGTTGCAAACCCTCACTGATCCGCATGCCCGTTCCATACAGAAGCTGGGCGAACAAACGATGCTCGCCTTCCAGAAAACCGAGGATGCGAACCACTTCATCCGGGGTCAGCACCACCGGCAAGCGCCGCGACGGCCGAGGTCTTCCGATCTCCTGAAGCCAGGGCAGATCCGTGCACAGCACCTTGCCGTAGAAGAACAGCAAGGCCGCCAATGCCTGACGATGCGTGGAGACCGAAACCTTGCGCTCGTTCGCCAGCCAGGACAGAAATGCCTCGACTTCGCTGCTGCCCAAGGTTGCCGGGTGACGCACACCGTGGAAACGGATGAAGGCACGAACCCAGTGGACATAAGCCTGTTCGGTTCGTAAGCTGTAATGCAAGTAGCGTATGCGCTCACGCAACTGGTCCAGAACCTTGACCGAACGCAGCGGTGGTAACGGCGCAGTGGCGGTTTTCATGGCTTGTTATGACTGTTTTTTTGGGGTACAGTCTATGCCTCGGGCATCCAAGCAGCAAGCGCGTTACGCCGTGGGTCGATGTTTGATGTTATGGAGCAGCAACGATGTTACGCAGCAGGGCAGTCGCCCTAAAACAAAGTTAAACATCATGAGGGTAGCGGTGACCATCGAAATTTCGAACCAACTATCAGAGGTGCTAAGCGTCATTGAGCGCCATCTGGAATCAACGTTGCTGGCCGTGCATTTGTACGGCTCCGCAGTGGATGGCGGCCTGAAGCCATACAGCGATATTGATTTGCTGGTTACGGTGACCGTAAGGCTTGATGAAACAACGCGGCGAGCTTTGATCAACGACCTTTTGGAAACTTCGGCTTCCCCTGGAGAGAGCGAGATTCTCCGCGCTGTAGAAGTCACCATTGTTGTGCACGACGACATCATTCCGTGGCGTTATCCAGCTAAGCGCGAACTGCAATTTGGAGAATGGCAGCGCAATGACATTCTTGCAGGTATCTTCGAGCCAGCCACGATCGACATTGATCTGGCTATCTTGCTGACAAAAGCAAGAGAACATAGCGTTGCCTTGGTAGGTCCAGCGGCGGAGGAACTCTTTGATCCGGTTCCTGAACAGGATCTATTTGAGGCGCTAAATGAAACCTTAACGCTATGGAACTCGCCGCCCGACTGGGCTGGCGATGAGCGAAATGTAGTGCTTACGTTGTCCCGCATTTGGTACAGCGCAGTAACCGGCAAAATCGCGCCGAAGGATGTCGCTGCCGACTGGGCAATGGAGCGCCTGCCGGCCCAGTATCAGCCCGTCATACTTGAAGCTAGACAGGCTTATCTTGGACAAGAAGAAGATCGCTTGGCCTCGCGCGCAGATCAGTTGGAAGAATTTGTCCACTACGTGAAAGGCGAGATCACCAAGGTAATCGGCAAATAATGTCTAACAATTCGTTCAAGCCGACGCCGCTTCGCGGCGCGGCTTAACTCAAGCGTTAGATGCACTAAGCACATAATTGCTCACAGCCAAACTATCAGGTCAAGTCTGCTTTTATTATTTTTAAGCGTGCATAATAAGCCCTACACAAATTGGGTAATGACTCCAACTTATTGATAGTGTTTTATGTTCAGATAATGCCCGATGACTTTGTCATGTAGCTCCACCGATTTTGAGAACGACAGCGACTTCCGTCCCAGCCGTGCCAGGTGCTGCCTCAGATTCAGGTTATGCCGCTCAATTCGCTGCGTATATCGCTTGCTGATTACGTGCAGCTTTCCCTTCAGGCGGGATTCATACAGCGGCCAGCCATCCGTCATCCATATCACCACGTCAAAGGGTGACAGCAGGCTCATAAGACGCCCCAGCGTCGCCATAGTGCGTTCACCGAATACGTGCGCAACAACCGTCTTCCGGAGCCTGTCATACGCGTAAAACAGCCAGCGCTGGCGCGATTTAGCCCCGACGTATCCCCACTGTTCGTCCATTTCCGCGCAGACGATGACGTCACTGCCCGGCTGTATGCGCGAGGTTACCGACTGCGGCCTGAGTTTTTTTAAATGGCGGAAAAATCGTGTTGAGGCCAACGCCCATAATGCGGGCGGTTGCCCGGCATCCAACGCCATTCATGGCCATATCAATGATTTTCTGGTGCGTACCGGGTTGAGAAGCGGTGTAAGTGAACTGCAGTTGCCATGTTTTACGGCAGTGAGAGCAGAGATAGCGCTGATGTCCGGCGGTGCTTTTGCCGTTACGCACCACCCCGTCAGTAGCTGAACAGGAGGGACAGCTGATAGAAACAGAAGCCACTGGAGCACCTCAAAAACACCATCATACACTAAATCAGTAAGTTGGCAGCATCACCTAAGAGGCAATAGAGTAAAAATCCCGAAAGAACAAGATATGCCATGTACGCTTCAATTAACGATGATATATGTCGGCATCACCTTTTTCCTAATTGTCGGTTATATCTGCCATCAAATAACTTAGAACTGATTTAGAATTGAATTTGATAAAGCTTACTACAAAGTAGTTTTGTCAATGTTCAACCTGTTTATCAAACCTACGGTGACTTTTTATGACTGGGAATGGTATCAATACTGTACGCATAAACAACGAAGTGAAACACATCTCAGAGTTAGATCCGGAGATCTCTTTTTCTTGAATGGAATAAACTGAAAAGTGAAAATAACGAACTGTATCGCTGCATAAAGGAAGCAAATTCTGGTTGGCGTGGTTTTGTCCTTCGTTTAATAGGGGTTTATCTACCTGATGGCAAAACAATTGTCATTAAACCCTAGATTATTTGAATATTCCTAAACATAGGCTTAATAAGAAAAGCCACTGAAAAGTGGCTTTTGAACTGAGCTGTTCGCGATTTTAATTTCAACTTAGATGAGGAAATCATCCAGTGTTTTACCGGCTTCAAGTTGTTCGGCCAGTGCTTTAGGGGTACGCCCCTGGCCAGTCCAGGTTTTCGTTTCACCATTAACATCAGTGTATTTATATTTCGCAGGGCGCGGTTCGCGAACTTTTTTAGGTGCTCCGGACTTTGCAGAGAAAGAACTCAGTAACTCTTCAGGGTCAATTCCATCTTCAAGCATTAATTGACGCAGGGATTCAATCTTCTCCAGACGCGCTTTCAGCTCAGCTTCTTTTGAAGATTCTTCCTGACGTCGTTCTTCAACAACAACGCTTAATTTTTCCAGCAGTTCTTCAAGGATCTCTAACGGCAGTTCACGGCCCTGCGCACGAAGAGTACGAATGTTGTTTAATGATTTGAGTGCTTCGGACATATGACCTCACTAAGAGTAATAAATAAAATCAATAGAATACTTTGCGATATTACACTCTTTTATTATTTTGAGCCAGCTAGACGCGTAAGATTTTCTGGGCGCATGATATCAATCATTGGTACCTAAAGACATTAACCACCCCGCGTATGGAAACAAATGCATTATCACTTGCCAGTTCCTCTGTAGTGCCAACTCCGCAAGATTAGATAAAATCGCCGTCTGTCTCATGCGATTATTACTTTCGGTTACTGGAGAGACCTTTTAATATTGATTTTCTTCCTCTTGATTTCTTAGTTGTTTGTCCTTTTCGTTAATATGGAAAGGGTCGTATGTGTTGGTATTATATGCGTTCTTAACGTTTGCTGCCCACTGTTCAATGCGGAGCATCATTGCATATGTTGCTGCGGCATCAAGATCCAGTTGTTCAGAGTGTTCAGGGAGCAGAATTTTACAATATTCCAGTTCATGAGCCACAGCTCCGAGCCGTTCATAAAGTGAAGATAGTTGCGTTATGGAATCATCAGTGCGGTTCATGAATAGCGCCGACTTCCAATAATATATTGAGCAAGTTTGATGTTAAGACATACCATGTTGCTTGATAGTTGGCGCATCATACGGGATTCGCTACGAATTAAATAGGATTCAAGTAGTCCAGAATATTCCCCTGACGTTACAACCGTCAACTGGGCAATGTGATTATTTAATTTGCTTGCCCCTGCCAGGATATCATCCTCCGTCGCCTCGATATAAACGGGGGAGGCAGCGATAACATAATCATCGAAAGGTCTTGCTGCCATCAATGTCTCAATAGATTTCGCCGTCCTTTCTTTCCCGAATGTATTTGTTAATTCCCGCCACCATTGTCGGTGACTGAACGGTAAATCATGAAAGGTGGCTTCATAAGCGTCCACGAGGTCACGACTATTCAAAAAACCCAACCCGGCCGAGATCACCCACAACTCCAGGTTCTCAGTTGTCCGTAATATCTCTTTTGCCGTTGACCAGTGATTACCGGCATAGAGCGACAGGGCCGGTACCGGTGAAGCACTTTGCGACCGTTTAATCGTTGCTGCCCAGCTGGACATTGCCTCTTCTGGTGTCTGTCCAGACCGGATACTCAGTTCTGGCATGGAGCCGCACTGGCTGTGCTTACCTTTGGTACAGGACGTTATTAGGTGTGTAATTCGCGACGCCGCCATTTTGTAGCCCTCAGCCAAATGTGTGTAATCACTGTCTAACTATCGTAACAGCCCCTCATCCGCCATAACGACAAAGAGGAAGCCCTAAACGTAAACGACTACCCCATTATACATTTAGTCATGCCTTTACTAATAACTAGATACCAAAATAAACACCCCAGAGGTGACACCGTCACGTTTTTCGGCTTTATTTAGTTCATTTTATGTACTATGGGATTTAATTCGGGGTAAATCCCATAGTACACATAGCCCCCCTCATAGTGTAATTGCGGATAAAAACCGTATTAATCAGTCATATAGCTCAATGGTTGTGCATTCAGGGAATGCGATCGCCACTTAACGGGTTGCGGGTTGTTGGTCACCCGACATCTGTGTGCTAATCTTTTTCATCATTAGTCATTAGTAAAGGCGTTACTATAAATGACGCTACGAGAATTTTTTTAACTAGAGAGGTGGATAGGCCAGTGAAAATCTCTCAGCCAAAACAGTGGGAAAAGGATCGTGAAATGAGCATGAATTCGCAGCCGGAACTGAAGTTGAGTACCCGTACCGAACAACTCGCCAGTAGTCGTGATGCCGCTATGCAAAAATTTCTGGACGGCATGACGCTGATTGCCGAAGCCTCAGCAATTTGCGGGTTTTCACTGTTTAACAGCAAAATTATGGCCCCTAATGCTTTTGGCCTTCCTGCGTCCCTGGCCGCAAGCATCGAGGAAGGGCGACAGCAAATAGACCGTAAGACATGGAACAATCTTTTTGAAGAAACGGGTATTGACCGATTCTGGAATCACAACCAGCGGGCGGAGTTCCGTGAGTCTCTCCGGAACGCTCCGCCAATTGCGTCGTTAACCGTAATCCGCAGTACATTGCGCCAGGCAGTTGCCATGCGCAGCATTACGCTTGCTGAAGGGTTTGTTGATCTGCTATGCCAGCTTGATCGCCGGTATAAAACTAATGCCTAGCAATTTGTGATGCCAAAAAAACTGGTACTACGCGGCATTTTTCCCGACTCGAACATGATGAGATATAATGGCTTTTCTCAGGATAATCTCTTCTATTTAAACGACTTTGAGAATGTCGTTTGCATCTGCTCCAATGCAGCAACACCGCCTGTCGGCAGTGGAATGAACATGTACGATCGGCTTGCTGTCTTACGGAAAACCGATTTCACGGGTGACATTACCGACCCGAAGGGCTGGAAGTTCCGATTGTTCGGAAATGGTAACGTCCATATCTCAGTTGAGTGTGAAAGCCTGCATAACGCACTGAATGACCTGATTAGCATTTATTTTGCCAACCAGATCCCGGCCAAAGGATAAGAATGATGACTGACAATGTAAATTTGATGAACGGGGATGAACAAACTGCGTCCAGTTTAAGTGAAGAGACTTCAAAAACGCCCCCTCTAAGCCCCGAGTTACTGAAGAATTCCCCTTACTCGTCAATAGCTAAGGTTAAATATTTCACCGAGATTGAACAAATCTGCCTCGATAAGAGCATCAGCACCGAAAACCTCGACCAGTTTTTCAAAGCCCACTGGCTGCGGGATAAAATGGGGGGGTCTTTTGCCAGGGCTCAGGAGATGCTGGCGGCCTACAAGCAATACGTGGACGAGGTGCCCGAGGAAGCACGCGCGATTGAAATCCCTGACCAGATTAAAGATGCATTCAGTGATTTTACTGCGTTTATCACCTGGTACTTCCGCTTAAGCTATACGGCTATCCAGAGTGATAGCGTGAAAATTGCGAAGGCAGAAATTACTCAGTTACGGCAGCGGAATGCTGAGATTCTGGAAGAACTGTCACAGTCGAAAGAACAGGCTACAGTCCTGAATAACGAAAAAGTTAACCTGATTAACCTGCTGGAGCAGCAGCGTGAACTCTCCAGTAAATTAGAAGATTCACTTCAGGAAGCAGAAGAAACTCTGGCAGGAACTCAAAGTGAATTACAGCATGCCCAAAACGAGATCCAGCTTTTACAGCAGACAGTAGGGACACTGAACCAGCAACTGAGTGAGCGCAAACAGGAACTGGCCTCGCAGCAGGAGTATCAGAAGCAGCTGAATGATGAGAATAAAGCGCAGCAGGTAGAGCTGACAGCCCTCAAAAGCCAGAATGATCACTTACAACGGACCGTGTCTGATTTAAAAGTCAGTGTCAGTCAGCTTGAACAGGACCTTTCCTCAGTACAGACCCATTCCTCTGAATTGAGCTCATCTTTAGCCGAAAAGGACACGACCCTGACGCTCGTGCGGTCGGAGCTCTCAACAGCTAAAGGGGAGAATGACCAACTACGAGCTGAAGCACAACGCTTAGCTGATGAGAGCCTGGTTGCCAAAAAAGTGCAAACAGATCAGACAGAAGAGCTTCAACAGCTCAGGAATCAGATGATTTCCATGGAAGCGACACTCAATGCGGAAAAGACCATTGCCGAGTCTTTACGAGGAACAATCAAGCAGCTTACCGAAGCTATGACCGGCGCAGTTGCCATCAAACCTAAATCCTCTGGGGCATCAAAACCGCGAAACAAAAAGACGACATAACTGCTCCCGCCAGGAATTTGCAATAGACTTAAATTCCTGGCGTCCACAGGCTCTTTATCCCGTTCGCAGGAGTTTACGTCCTTCCGACAGCATTAGGCTGATTTTCCCCGAATCACTGATCTCAATAGCATCAACCAGGCTAGTGATCCCGCCAACAGCTTGCTGTTGTGAAATAGCTCCCAGTTTGTAGTCATCGAGTACTGCCGCCAAAAACGCCTTCAGTTTAACCTGCTCACTCATCGAAAGTATGTACGCCATTTTTAGCCCAATTTTAAGGTTGTGATTCGGGTTAATTTTATCGTCTAGCTTCCGGGAAATGAGGGAGTTCCTGGTATTCAGTCTTCTCCGTAGCATCCCAGTGCCACCATCCATAGGCCCCATATTCCTGGTTGTAATACGCCTTCTTAAGTTCCTTTCGCGCAAGATAGGCAGGTGTCGACATCCCGAAAACTTCCATCGGGAACGGCTTATCACTTCGTGTATCCAGTAAATAAAAATCTGGGAAAACATCGCTCGCACTGGCGTCATACCGCATAGGCTTAACATAGTGCCGGTGTTCGGCATCAAGTTTACGGGACACTATCGCTTCGTAGGAGGAGTCCAGAGGTATCCAGTTATCACTCACCAGCATAAGCACTATCTGATGAGCTCGTGCAGAGATACCTCTACTGGTCACCGATACGGGAGATGTAAGAGCAAAAACAACAACTTTGCCCCCATTTTTCCAGGCGGCATATTCCAGAGGGAATCGCCGCTTCACGCTATCCCAGTGCCCGTCTGAGTTAAAGAAGGTAAGGGGCATACCGCCGAAGTTACGCATAGGTAGAAACTTCAGCGGCTTCTCATGCTTTTCTGCGTCATAGCGCGGCAGTACTGATAGCAGCAGCAGTCGTTTGTCGCTCAGTTCCGCCGACGACAGCAGTTGAACCTGCTCACTGGCCACTTTGCTTTTAGAGTCCGCCACCCCGATAAAAAGATGGTCGCCAATACATGCTCTACCCGATCTAATCTGCTTTGCGGCTTCCAACATCCGGTATCGAACCAGCGAATCATTTCGCTTCCCGGCCATATTCGGATACCAGACATTAAGACCGGCTTCAGTCCACAACAAACTCAGAAGTCCGGAGAGGGTCATTGAAGCCTGGCCACCTTCAGGTCGCTGGATTTGGGGCAGGGAAGGAACCTCAGACTTTTCCGGCGGATCTTTCTCCGTCATGCCTATTCCAAGGCGGATTGACATGGTCCCCTCATTGTTGATGCGTACAACATTGCTGGCATAACCCTTTAACCCTGTATGCCTGGCATCAAGGTCGAAAAACACACACGATGGATCATGCTCAGTGCCTGTATTTGCAGCCTTAATCAGGATGAACGTATCACTGTTTGGTAGTGAGCGGACGTAGAGACGCTTTGCGCCTTTTCCCCGACATCCGCAGCTGATCACAGATTTCTGCCCGGACGTGTGGTGTGCTTTCTTCAGGGCCGACTGCCATCCCTTTACATACTCATCCTGTGTCTGAAATTCAGCCGAGTATCGTTTCGTGTTTGGTTCGTCATCGTAAGCAATAAAAACTGCAAACTTCTGGCCCATGGGACCTCCTGAAATTTAAAAATACTAATAGCCTAGCCATATCAATACTTCTTGCGCGTTGTACTCTTCCCTCTCACCCAACTCGGAAAAAAATACGTCTATGTCGCTGGCTACGACGCCATGTTTTGCAAGCTCTTGCAGAGCTCTCTGTTTTGAAATGGTGAGGTCTTCTGCTGAATCAAAATACGTCATCATTACCTCCTGATGAAGGAGTTGACTGAAGCAGGCCTTTCTCTCCCTGCCCAGGTTTTTTTCTGTGTAAAAGTTACAATATTAGTGAAATAAACCATTACGTTAACCTGCAAAATCACACAGAAGAATTACTATGATGCCGCTTCAAACTCTCCCTTGAGACGAGCCGCAACGGCGATCTCAATACGGCTTCGAAGCAAACTGGCCACGGCCGCAAATACGTCGACGATGACCGAATTGCCGAACTGGCGATAGGCCTGGGTATCAGAGACTGGAATGCGAAAAGTAACTTTTCCCGGTTGCTCGAATCCCATAAGGCGGGCACATTCTCGCGGGGTTAAACGGCGCGGGCGCCTTGCCATATTTACAGGATCATTAAAGTCCTTTTCGCCTATGCTGTGATCCCATCCACGGTCTAGCAAAATTTCAGAGCCATCACGATAGTACCGTGCGCTGAGTGTTCTGCAAACAACTGATTTATCAAGTGGATTTACCAGTCCGAAGCCAAATCCATTACCTTTTGCCTGGTGCTTTTTAGCGTAGTTATAAAGGTACTCCCAGAGCTTTGGAGAAAGGATGTAACGGCTATCGACCTCAGCGTCCAGCAGCTCCCCAAGGGTTGGCCGTCGTGAAGGATAAAGAGCCGATACACCACTTAACGAAAAGCCATCATGGAGCTTCAGATCGCGCCTGAATCCAACCAACACGATACGTTCCCGGTGCTGAGGCCTGAAGTTCTTACCGTCAATTATTTTGGGGTCCTTTGATCCGTGAGCATCGCAGTCGGCAACATCGTAGCCAAGTTCATCAAGCGCTTTCATGATGATGCGGAACGTATTTCCCTTATCGTGGCTCTTCAGATTTTTTACGTTCTCAAGAACGAAAATGGCAGGCTGTTTGGCTCGGATGATCCGGGCGACATCAAAAAAAAGGGTCCCCTGGGTGTCGCATTCAAAGCCGTGTTTTCGGCCCAAAGAGTTCTTTTTGCTGACACCGGCAATACTGAACGGTTGGCATGGGAAACCTGCGAGCAAAACATCATGGTCTGGGATGGATGCATCGATAGAAGCATAGGCCTGGTCATCCGAAACATCGGGAAGATTACTGAGTGTAATGTCCCGGATATCTGAGTTGAAATAGTGCTCAGTCTCGTCACAGTACCAGTTTGCACTGTATGTCCGGCGGGAGAACTGATTCCATTCGCTTGTAAACACGCATTTCCCGCCAATGGCGTCAAAACCACTCCGGAGGCCACCGATCCCAGCAAACAAGTCAATAAAACGGAAAAATTTCTGGTCATAGTCTGCTGGGCGTGAGGGGAGCAACGATCGAAGATAATGATATTCTTCCTGGGTTATTCGACATTCATTAACTGAACCTTTGATCTGGCGAATAAGTGATGCCCTCGACCAGTCGCTGCCGGTTGCAGCATTAAGTTGCGCAGCCAAATCTTTTACGTCATAGATACTTGCAACCTGCACCAGTAATTTATGGATAGAGGAAGGCGTCTCATCATTAAGCAATGCTGTTATTGCAGGATCAGTTCTATCGTTGTACATCCTTACTCCATGAAATGTGATTAATTTAGGACCTCAGACTACCACGCGGTGAAAATTCAATTTTTTGTTAAAGGCCTTTATTTTCATCTCCTGAATTAAAATTTTTAATCCACTCAAATTGCCTCCGTTAACGGAAAATCGCCGAGTTTCTAATTGGTACAATAAGCGCGTCAAATCACACGACTTATTTGTTACTACGAACCATCTAATTCAGGGAGAACGTATGACTCTGTTGAAAAAGTTACTTTTGCCGACATTAATCGTCCTTTTCCCGGCGGCAACTCTGGCTGCCCAATCGTCATTTGAAGCGAAAGTGGTAAAAATTATCGACGGGGACACAATCACCGCGCTCGATGGTCAGAATACAAGCATCAAAATCCGCTTGTACGGTATTGATGCCCCCGAAAGTAAGCAGGCCTTTGGACAAAAGTCTAAACAAGCGTTGAGCGCCGCGATTGCTGCACAGAATATTACGGTAATAGACCACGGACCTGATATTTACGGCAGGATGCTGGGAACCATTTGGCTTGATGGTTATGACATAAACGCCTCAATGGTAGACAGCGGCTATGCATGGGTATACCGGTTTGACGGTAATGCCATCGTCCCAAACTATCTGAAATTCGAAGCTTCAGCTCAGAAAGCAGTTAAAGGCCTCTGGGTAGATCCTAATCCCGTTGCCCCCTGGGAGTGGCGCCAGCAAAACCAGAAACCTCAAAAGACGAAAAGCAGGGGGTGACCGCGATGACAAGACAGCATCCTTTATTGAAAATTGCGCTTAATAGCGATGGACATCTTTCGTGGCCAATTTTACCAGGAGAGACTCACCGCTGCCCAACGTGTCTGCGACACGTTACTACGGGCCCGGATGGGGATTTGGTGCATTCGATGGAGGAGGGCGGCAACGTCTGCATACCTTCAGCTTCTGTTGTTATTTCAAAGGCAATTATTGAAATGCTCAGCGCAGGCGAACGTCTCTATGTTAATCCAATCAAGAATGGGAATAAAACCCTAGCACCGTCATTTATCTTTCTGCATACAGACCAGCAACTCCGACCATTTATCAATTCGGATTATCAGCCAGCCGGTGCCAGCTGGAGAAGTGATAAAGGTTTCAGGCTTGGCCTTTTCTTTATGAATGAGCGAGCCTCTAAAATTAATAAAGACCAGTTTGATTTTATTGCAGTAATAGACCCATTGACCTTTCAGTCAGAATTTGATGCGACATGGTCCCGTGGTGAATTTGATGACCCTCTAAAGGCATTACGGTATTCAATTGTTTCTGAAAACTTGTCTTCCGTCTGGGTGAAATGGCCCGTAAAAAACCTGCAACCGAGGAAAGAAACGGTGATGGCCGATTACTGGTATGACTATTATTCACCTCATTCCCCAGCTCAGCAGGCTGCTTGCACAGCAACGGTGACTGGAATAGATGGGAATGTATCCGGCGAAACTATTTACATGCTCCAGATCGCTTTAGAGCGGTCGACAGTTGAGTACCAGCTTGTAAAATCGCTAGGGGTCATATTGCTACTGGATAATACAGGAAATTTGGTATCGGAGGCGCAGCCGCACTTTGATATAATCATCAAGGCATGCATATCGGGCGTCAGAGACTTTGTTCTTCAGAATCCTCGGACGCTGGGTTTTGAAAACAAGGTTGCATAGTTATAAAAAATCTTGCCGTTCTCAAGGCATCATTAAAAATTAAAATGAGGTATACATGGTACAAGTACTCAACACCACTGGTTTGAATTATCAACTTGAAAAAACAATCACTGAAGCTGAGGAAAGGATAATTCTCATTAGCCCATACCTTAAGCTTAGTAATCGCATTAAAGAGCTGATCGAAGATAAAAATAGACTAAAAGTTGACATCAGAATAGTTTATGGGAAATCAGAACTAAACTCTAAAGAATATGAATGGTTAACAAACCTGCCTTTTGTACGCCTTAGTTTTTGTAAAAACCTCCATGCAAAATTATATGCCAATGAAAATCAATGTATTGTGTGCAGTCTAAACCTTTATGATTTTAGTCAGATTAATAACCATGAAATTGGAGTGTTAATTATTAAGGAGCAGGAGAAGGATGCATACACTTCATCGTTAAATGAAGCTCAGCGACTGATCAGAATCAGCACAGATAACATTCAGCCACTAACAACAGATAAAGAAACAACAGGTTCAAAAGAAAGTGAAAAAACTAATAAAGAGTCATCCGACTTCACTTCAGCCTTTCATGAAGAACCATTAACAAATCAAAATGGATTGATTACTGATTTAAATACAAATTCAAAACTCACTTCGACAAATCTAGCAAAAAATCATAAAACTGATTTGTTATCTCTATATAAAAAATTAATCGAAGCTGGATATCTCATGGACGTAGAAGGAAAATACATATTGACTGATGCTGGCATAGCGGCAGGGGCAGAAGCCAAGCCAAATCGATATAAAAAAGGAGAAAACTATTTTCTGTGGCCTGATAACCTAGCATTATGATTTTACATCACGTACTGTGTCCCTGCGTAGCCATGAGGGACATAGAAGGGTCAATGAAAAATAGCTTGTTTAGTACTGATTCGAATACTGGGGTCACCTTTACCATCTCGCCTCACGGCCAGGGATGTAAACTGTCTGTAGAGCCTGAATATCGTCGCAAAGGAACACAAAATTACGATGGCTGGTTCCCTCGATATTACACTAAGCCACAATACGCTAAAGCAGCATTGACACGGTTTCTTGGGGAACCTGTTAATTGGTTGGATTGTAATGACCATAATTAGGGCTTTCAGACAGTTAGCCAACAAAAAAATCTTTAACTCACCAACAATATTGAGAATTACCAAATGGAAAATCTGGATGTTGTATCAGCGGTAGATTTTTACTTAGAAAAAGCATTTTATTTATTTGGATTCATAATGTTAGGTATGGCATGGCTTACTTTTCGTGCTGGTTCAACTTATCAGCATTTTAAAAATGCTGATAAGTTAGTCAGTGAAGGTAGAGGCTCAGTTTCAAGCGGTAAAGAGCCTGAAATGATCTGGCGGCTTAAGTTCCAAACATTGATCTGGTACATTGCTAATTGTGTGGTGTTAGCATTATCCACTATTGCTTTTGGGTATTTATTTTATCTTCTACACAGTTAATCAAACAATGAGAGATTTTTATTTTCTATAATCAGGTACATATTTATTTTCTTGGAGATATTGATGAACGAAAACAATCCACTTCTGCAATCTGAACTGCTGTTTTGAATACGTTAGTGGAGGTAATGCCTATGGTATTAGATATCATGACTGTTTTGGCCTTTGCGTTTTTGGTTCTGTATAAAATAGCTTCACGAATCATTTCTATGTCTGGTGGTGCGATAAGGTTCTGATTTTCAGAACCTTTTTTTAAAGTTTACTAGAGTAGATTTCATTTTGAATAAACGTAAGATACTCCTCACTTTGACTGCCTTTCCTAAATTTTTTCTGTCCTTCAAAATCTATATCAGGTATGAAATGTATTAACTGGCTATCTTGGTAAAGTGAAAGAACGGAATTTTGATTGAGCACCTTAGAGTCCATTAATTGATAAACTGATTCAATACATGCACCTATAAGAACATCACACAATTGCACGCTTGGGCTTTCTTTCGAATCAATTTGATAGACTTTTTTAAGGTTTAGAGGGAATGAGATAGTTGCTATCTCGGAATGTTTAAACTCTCCTTCCTTATCACAATTGATCAAAAAGTTAAGGCGTTCATTGTAAGTTAGCAGATTTTTAGAACGATCATGCTCAATTGCATACTCTCCAGAGGACATCATTTCCGTGCGAGAAATTAATGCATTTAAAATAGTAAATGAGGCATCAGTGCTAATTCCATCAGTCATGATGGCATCAATGCAATCTGGGTGGTTAAATGCCAAAGGACCAAAAAACTCTTTTAACCTTTGCCAATCAAGCCTCCTTATTTTGCTTATTAGCAAACTCACTGAATCTAATGTTTTTTCTTTCATAGCATTTTGAAACTGAAGCAGAACATCATCAAAGGCAGAGCCATAATACGCTGGTCCAACGTAATACACCATTGATGCCATTGAGAAGTTACCGCCATCTTCATAAAGATTAATCCCAGAATCATAATAGAATGGTTCAACAGCATAATCGATGAACATAAGAATTAGTAAAAAGCGTTTATCACCTACGCATGTTATACATGGGTAATTAGATAAGAGATGCTTTTGCAATTCAAATAATGGCTTGCGGTTGGAATCTCTTCTTTTCAGCGAGCTGTACTTCAATTCATCGGCTTGAAGTTTGGGGAAATATTCTTTTATCAGACGACTGGCGTCATCATGATTTATTAATATTGATGACGCGCCTTGGAATTTTTGCTCTTTGTGGAGTAAGTCATAACCCGTATAGCCACTTTCATCCATAGAAAACGTTATCATCTGCCCATCTCCACTCTATCTATTAACCATTGAAATGTTCGTATCAAAACATCATTTTTGGTTGCGTTCACCAAAAATCTCCTCAGCTCGTGTCTGAAGTTTTACAAGTGCATTGAACATATCGTCCTGGTCCAAAGAACGCTGGGATTTCTTCGTCGTAGGGGCTTTGCGCCTGCGTGAAGGGCCGTCACCGGATGGCACTGATTGTGACCGGTTATTATCCCGTTCGGCCTGCACAAGTTGCGCCATCTCCAGCGCACGGCCAAGACGTTTATTGTCCACAATGGCACCCTGATCGATTTCAGACAGTTTGTCATAGGTGGAGTAGGGAAGTGATACGCCATTAAGCCGGAGCTCTTTATGTCCGTCAGGGTAATGCCAGACATCAATGTATTTACCAATCGCCCGACGACTGAACTCATTGTCTTCAATGAGGTAAAGCACTTTGTCGTACTGCACAGTGAGTGATTTCGACACGCGGCGGGCTTCACGCCAAGTAAACACCATATCAAGATCATCATCGACATCCAGTTCCCGATGAACATCGAACTCCTGGCGAGGCGCTTTTGAAAAACGTCGGTTGTAATCGTTCATGAACTCTTCGGCAAATGCGTTAGCAGATTCCATTGTGCTGATGCCCTGAAGCCTGAGTTCCTTGACCAGTCTGTCCTGAAGGGTTAGATGCGCCCGCTCAACACGACCTTTTGCTGCGCTGGTTTCTGCACAGATGGTTTGAATGTTCAGTTCGTGCATCGCACGTCCAAACTGCGTTTCGCCTTCGCCGCCAGTGGCATTTTTATTGTTGATCCTGAAGACACTGGCTTTGTCGCTATAGAGCGCCAGTGGCTTACCATGCATTTCAATATAGCCCCGTGTCGCTTCAAAATAGGTGAAAGTCGATTCAGATTTTACGAAACGAAGCTGCATCAGACGACTGGTGGCGTCATCAACGTAAACCAGTGCTGTACACTTGGGTCCCCGGTTTTCAAACCAGTGATGGTCGCAGCCGTCAATTTGTATGAGTTCACCGGCACAGGCACGTCGGTAACGCGGCTGCTGGATTTTTGGCGCACGTTGCTTACGTGGAACCCAAAGACTGGCCTGAGTCATCAACTTACGAACCGTTTCTTTGGAAATATGAACGCCGTGAACCTCAGCCAGTTTTTCACAGGCCAGAGTCGGACCGAAATCGTTATAGCGTTCGCGAATAATATTCAGCGCGTATGCGGCCAGTCCCTGAGGCAGCTGATTATTGCTGGATTTACCACGACGGCGGCTGGTCATGCCAAGCGGACCATCTTCACGATAACGCGCAAGCAGACGACGGCACTGGCGGTCGGAGATACCAAGCCGCTGCGCTGCCATCTGTGTTGTCAGACGCCGGTCGATGACGTCCTGAATAATCTTGAGTCGGTTAACTTCATCCAAAGTGAAAAACTCCGCTGCGAGAGCCGTCATGGTAATCCTTACTTGATTATACACGCCGGACATCTTAACTTAGCCCAAGGCGGACATTACAACTTTGCTGTTACAGACTTGGTACATATAACGAGGATTATGTTAAATCACCTACTGTGGTAAATAAGTTCATATGTCACTCCCACTAACTGATAAATCAATACGTTAGGATTTCTGATCTCCCTCTCGTTTCTTGCATTAGGTACAGAGTACATTCTCTTCATGTTGTTCTGAGGTGAGCATATCACCTCTGTTCAGGTGGCCAAATTCAGTGTGCCACTTCACTTTCTCCAGTGCGCCGTAAAACCGTGGCCACCGTGACACGGGAGTTACGTAACCGGGCTATATGCCAACACTTCAGTGAGTTCGCCGGTGCATCGATGACTGGTTATGCCAGCAATGTTCAGAGGGAAGAATAATAATTGCGCAGGTAACGTAATATTCTCTTCAGAGATATATCATTTATGAATGAATAAGCTAAGTACTACCGCCTCCGGATGTGGATAAACATGTTCTGTGGCCCTGACAAAGCCTCAGAAGCGCCCCACGGCATTTTCAGCAGTTTACAGTACCCGGGGTATCACTATGAGCCGTTTAGGCCAGCACCGGGTAATCGGCTAAATCCAAATTTACTCGATTTAGTTACCGATGGTTTCGCCTCGAAGATCTGCATCCCTGACTCTACGTTGTCATGGTATTCGACAGGAAAACTATAATGATGCATCTATAGTTGCGATTTTAAACTCAACTCAGTTAATGACTCTCATCGTCTCACCGAATCTTCTATCTGAGCTGAAAAATCTATCCATTCAGGAAGGATACATGCTAAAAATAGAAAATGTACTGCCGCCAAATTTTAGAGTATTCCTGGTCCGCGAAGGTTTCATTTTCCCGGGCGAATCATGGGTGTGTGATTCCGGGTACTGGTTGCCTGAAAGTGAAGTACTCAAAAACGGAATCAACTCATTGCTTGTTTAATTAGCCGTTCCATCATACCGGAGACATTCTTTCATGACTGACCAGGCCTCTATTCCCGTTGATACTCCAGTTCTGGCACTCGCAACTGATGCTTATTCATCACTAAAAAATATCCTCAATGACAATGGGACAAGCGACACCACAGGAACATGCATGTTCGCCAGTCTGCTGGTTTGTGAATTTGCGCACCGCAGAGGTATGTCCGCAGCTGTGCGAGGCGGGAACGGAACAGATGATGGTGGTATTTTCAATGAGTCTGGCGGGCACGGCCATTACTGGTGTGAGGTAAGTGCCGGTGAAATGATTTTTTATATCGATATTGCGGCCGAGCAGTTCGGCTACCCTTCGTTTATCATCAAAAATGCAAATGACGTGTCAGGGTGGCCGCGATATATCCCCGGCGACCAGGTTACAGTAGATGAACACGTCAGGATTACGTTGTCTGGAGGCATTAGATAGTCCAGCCTTGTTTAACCAGTGAAGCCTAGAACAATTCTTACCGTCCCATGCAGCCCATGAAGTCGCTGAACCTCCGCACAAAACTCCGCAACTACCGACCCCGGTTCATCGTCTTCAATGGCTACCGGGCTGGTTGAAGCAAGGATCTCGTCGGATAGTAACCACGTTTGGGAATGCTCACCCCAGTAGTCATCACATCCATCCTCATCCCATTGAAGTTCTATGTCATCGGGTAATCCCCTGAGAGGAGTGATCGCTGCAACACCCCAGGTGTTACGGGCATCCAGACCCAACCATGAATAAAGCAAATAGCTTCGGTCGTTTGAAAAATTATCGTTAACCCGGTCCCATCCCTTAGGGCTTTTTTTCTGAAACTCATAATTCATGTCTACACCCATACTAACCTCCTGCTATGAACAATCATGGCGGAATTCTTCGAGAACCCGAAGATAAGCAAAATGAAGTCGTATGGTAATATATTGAGATTCAGCCAGGAATAAGGCTGACAACATCATAATTACTGTTAATTAAATGATAGACATTTAGAGTCAAACATCCAAGATTTAAAAGCGGCGTCACAGAACTATTAAGGAATGAATTTTTTTACCCTTAAACAAAACCACCGCTTCAGAATGGATAGGCGAATCTTACATTGCAGGAGTTTTTTTCCAGCTGCCAATTTGTTCATGAATCTGCCTTTCAATTCTTTCCACATGAGCTAATAGCTCAGTGTAACCAGGCAGATTGGCGCCAATATCACCTTCCCACTGACGGGTTAGCAGGCTGACTTTATCTTTTAGTGTTGAAAGCTGAGTGAGTTGCTTTTTGGCAATCACAATCTCTTCAGAGTATAAATTCTTCTTTGGCATACATTATAAAATTTAACTTAGGTAATGAAGCCTACTTTTTAACACAACCACGCTTTATTGCAACATTTAATTACATTTACATTCCACAGGAACTATAAATTGACCAATATCCAGCACTGCTCCCGTGATTTAGGTTAGCATCATTCCCGGAGTGCTGGGTGAGATTAGAAAAGTTACTTTTTATACGATGTACCATCCAATAAGGCACCTACTTATAGTCATGCCTAATGTCATATTAATTGTTCAGTATGATTTACCAATTTCCATACTGAACTTTTGCCTTAATATTTTTCACCTAGCTTCGGGCTCTGATGACGTAACGCTTAACTCCTTCAGGTGGCTCAGGCCAGTCTGCATTTTCGCGGGGCTGATAATTCCGGTTTCTGTATTTGATAAATGCCTCAGCCTGCTCGATATTATCCAGTCTATACTGAAGAAATTTAAATGCGTTATGCGGCATATTGCCTATGAGTTCTTCAGCAGAATATGAATTATCCGTCACATCATACCAGTGACAAAGTGCCACTTTCTTCCCGTCTGCATCGTATACCGCGTTAAAATAGTCACTTTCAAATTCATAGACATTGACTGGCTGATAACCTTCTCCGGGCACCTGCCTGGTGACTCCATTAAAATTAGGCAGACCATCATCATCGAGCAAACCCGGTGTCAGGTAGACCTTATCATTCTGACTGACCATTGCCATGTGACATGCCCATTGATCATTCAGCATTGTCGGGATTTCCTTTAAGTTACCGGCATGCCAGTTGACAATCTCTTCTGGCCGCTTGACCGCAAAGCGCTCCAGTTTCCTTGATTTACCTTCGAGCAACACAAACCTCAGGCCGGAGTTTTTTTCTGCCATCGACAGGAGCCGCGCCCGCGCTTTATCTGGGTACTCATACCAACTGGTATACAATTCCAGCAGCAGCTCCCTTGAGTCATCATCCCCTGCCCGGGCATACATCCAGTGCTCCGTCGAGCATGTACCTAAAGCAATCAGCTTTAATGATTTTCGTGACTTAATCAGGCCTACCGGGAGGAACATATCCGGGGTTGTTACATGCTCACCGCTGGCATTGCACGCGATATACGCGTCCCCCCACATCTCTAGCAGGTCGCCATATTCCTCATCATCCGGCGTCCCCATAGCCCCTTTCAGTAACCCTGCGCCTTTTTCGCACATCTCAAAAAGCTTCTGTTTTTCGGTCCACGAACTGAATACAGGCGTCATGGAGTACCATTTTCGTGACTGCTCCTCATCTTCCCAAAGAGTAATTTCGGATGCCGAACGCTCCGGCATAGATACCCAGGATCTGCCGGTTTCCCGAATGTTTCGTTTCCCGGTTGCATAGACAACACGATGGACCCACGCATGGGCTTCCAGTCTGTTGTCACACTCATAGGGTTTAGGCGCGATAAATGCGACGTAATTCCCTGACGAGTTAACCCCGGCCCGAAGAAGTTGCGAGCCGGACGCAGCGACGTGCTCCTGAATGACCGATACCATTTCGCTTGCACCCTGAGTGAGCCTGTAGAGCTGATTCAGCAGTGCCTGGCGCCCTTTTTCGGTACTCATCCCGACAGCGAGGGAAACCCCACGGTTGCCGGTCTTCCATGAAGCAATACACTGGTGAATCAGTTCCTGGATATTCCCCGGCAGGTGCATCCCCGAATCCTGCATTGCAGCCAGCAGATATTGCCGGTGCGGCAGTTCGTTTTCTCGCTCCTGTTCCAGGAATTTGATCGCGGCCTTAAAAAAGCGAATATAAAAAAGGTGGTTACTCCGGAATTTGCGTTGCTGGATAAACCGGGTCAGCTCCTCCGGGCCCACTGCATCAAGGCACAAATAAGCAAGTTCAGCTTCTCCACGCCGCCACGGGCTATATGCAGAGACGTTTACCTTACAGTTAAACATCTTATCTGTACTGAATCGCTTCACCGCCACATCAACGGCCAGAGTATCTCCCTGACGATACACAACCGCAGCAGAGACATTATCCTCAGGGTCAGCGATGAAGGAGTACCCTGAATAGCCGCTGTCCTCTTTAACGGCACCAGGTGCTGTTCTGGGGGTCATAAGCTCACGCCAGTTGCAGAGCAGCCGCGAGCCCGGTTGAATATAGGAGTTTTTTTCACTAATAAATTCATCGAGCGTCTGCGAGTCTGGTGATGCCAGCAGCCCTGTGCCGTCTTCATCGTGCAGAAAATGGAAGTACCGTTCCTGGAAGCTCAGATTCAAGAAATTCGCCTTTTCATGCTGGGGATAGAACTGACCAAAGAGAGCCAGTCGCTGGTCAAGACCAAACAGCATGATAAGCAGACGTCGGTAATGCAGAGCCATCAGGTCATGGGCTTTGAGACGATCGGTATAAGCCACATCTTCAAATTTGATGGTGGTACCGTCAAACCCTCGGAAGTGGCCCTGCTGCTCATCTTCAGAGGGAAATAACCGGGACGCCCCAAGATGGCTCTCCACCGGGGAATAGATCTGTTTGATATTTTGCCCGTTGCGGACCATCAGAAACACGATGCTGTTCTTTTCGTTGTTTTCAGCATTCGCCCAGGTATCACCATAGTCAATAAATCTGCGGGTAGTGACCATGACAAGTACGCAGCGCTCAGTCGGGAAAATTTGCTCCACCAGCCCCTGGTTATCTTTTAGCGCCTTGAGGAATGCGGAAAGACTCCTGAAATCAAAATGTTCGTCGATATCGCTCCAGGCAGAAAACTCCTCATCCACGACGAGTTTCTTCTGACACAGCGTCAACGGGATGCTGCTGTCTGCTGGCTCGCCTTCCGCAACATCAACTACCGTCACGTTTTTGCCGACGAATAATTCCAGCGTGAGAACACCTGCCTGAATTTTGCTGGCTTGCTCAATGCCCTCCTGCGTTCCGGCCAGCTTGGCAGCGGCCAGCTCCGCATAATACGGATGCATTTTCTCCAGCGCCCGGGTGATGGCGCCGGTACGCGACGTAATAATGTTAGCTACGGCACCGGCAATCTTGCCTTCCCGTTCCGCAACTTTCGCCATCAGAGAAACCTGAGCCTCTGAAATCCCCTGAGAAAGGGCATTCTGCACTGTACCCAGCGCCATGGTGACTGCAACATCTTCTGCATTCCTGACGGCTGGAAGCATTCTGTCCTCAGTTGCCCCCCCCTTTTTACTGGCCTCTTCGTCTTCGACCCTTTTAATAGCCAGTTCCCGGAGTGCAGAGGGATCTTGCAGAGTTTCCGTAAGACGCATTTGCAGGTCAGCGACCTCATCCTGAATGCCTTTGAGCTCCGACTGACGGATAATTTCATGGTCGGGCTGATATTCAAACAACGCGAGGAAATCGGCCGTCAGAAACCGATGCTCATTCAGTCTCTTGTCTTTCGTTGATTTTGAACCGTTCTCAGCGACGATTTCAACGCTTACCCATTCCCCGTAATGCCGGGGGTGAGCGCGAAGGATGACGGTATGCAGATTGTTATCCACGTACCGCAACGAGTTAATGAGGAGAGTGTCCCCGGCCACAATCGCCTCAGCCGGAATATCGACGAGCGCAGACCAATACTGCCCTGCCAGCAGAGAATGAAATCGTTCAAGGCGATCGATATTATTTTTACTGACCAGGTCCCCCATAAACTATACCTTCCGAATTTGTTTGTTATAAACATCATACCATATTGGCTGTTCACCCAAATAACCTGGCATGCGGAAACAGGTGATTCATTTAAAACAGAGCCTGTCCATTTTAAATGGTGGAATCCAGCAAATTAAATACAGCCATTATCAAACGAGTTGAGGATTGAAGCATGTATTGCAGGAGTATGGATTTAATTGCCCATTAAGCCACGCGCCTTTAAAGACATAGACCTAATGAGCGTTTTGTATTATAAATCTCACGCAAATCTATGTTATTTATTTGGCTGAACTATTTCCCAGTATCTTTCATAAACACTGAACTGGCATTTAGATATGTCATCTGAAGAGGATCTTGTTCGTGTAACAAATGCTTCTATTGTATCTTCTGATTGTTTAGATAGTTTATCACCTGGTTGTTTGTGAAGAATCATTAGTAATGTTTCAGTAGCTTTCTTTCTCATCTCCACTGGATCAGTTAAACCACCAGCATCTATGCACATGTTTGAAGTAACTGCGTCGTACCCTAAATAAGGTATTGGGTCCCTTTTTATATTCTGCTTATCGCTGGCATGAACAGAAAATACCAATGAAATTATTCCTGCCAATACAATGTTTTTAATTTTCATATGTTTCTCCATTACTATCATCAAGTTCAAAACATAATTTTTATATCACAAATCTTTCTAAGCAATAAACAGCTAATTCCTGTTGTGAAGCATCATTTTTCATCCCGGCGTACAAATGACACCGGGAACAGAATCCGTCAGGAATTTTCAAGGCATAGATAAATTGTTATCACACCAATATTGATGCAGGCCTGCAATCCATACTTTCGAGACTGCCGACAGCGTCTGCGCCAGATCACGCATACATTCAGGTGTGAATAACCGGACTGGCTCCCCCATACCGTCACTCGCAGTGATGATGTGCTCCAGGATGTTCCCGTGACATAAATTGTGCCGAACCCTCACGATTTCCGCATAGGGTAGTTTCGGGGCGCCGTCCGCAATCTTGGTCAGCAGATCCTGCTCGTCGGGAAAGGCCAGCAGTGTCACCGGCATACCGGCCTGGTGAGCCCTTCTTAGCAGAGCATTACTGAGTGTGGCCATATCGCTTAAGTCCACCAGCGGTGTTGGTGCCTGCGGTTGTGCCTGCGACGCCTTCAGCTTCATCGTCACCCTCAGTGAGGTCTCAATCCCGTTCAGGAAAGTCGTACAGGCGGCTAGCCACAACTCACCGTGAATGGCCCGGGTAGCCTGGTCAAAGAACCAGTCAATCGCAGCTGTCGTTCGGTACGCCCTGTATGCCTCCAGTTCCCGTAACTGTGCCAGGTACTTCTCGCACGCCTCTGCGTCTACCGGATCGTTATCGTCGGTATCGATAGCCATAGGGAATTCCTGTTGTCATGTTCGTGAATGAAAATCCGCTGAACCATATCATACCGTTACATAAATTACGGCTTAGTGCCGGGATATCTTTCCCGAATGCTGAGCCATTGAAATTTGATCTTTTCTCTTTATCTGGTGATACTGGTTAAATATCCAGTATTGAATCCGAGTGTGCTCATGTCTGTATTCCCTGAACGTTTTGCATCCCCTCCTCGTGATACAACCCCTTTTTTCAGTGACCTACTGAGTTGCGGGGTGATGAGTCCGTGCGCCGGACACGAAGACAATGAGCTGAATTTACATGATTTTGTGGTTCGTAATCGCCCCGCGACTTTCTTTGTCAGGGCCTCAGGTCTCAGCATGGTAGACGCCGGAATAAACGACGGCGCCATACTGGTTGTGGATCGGTCACTGACTGCGGAGCACGGCTCAATCGTCGTTGCGCTGGTTGACGGCGAGTTTACCGTGAAGATTTTGCAGACCTTCCCGAAACTGATGTTGATGCCCTCCAACCCCGCCTTCAAGCCGATACCTGTTAACCCGGACACTCTTGAAATCTGGGGCGTTGTCACCTTTGCGTTGAATCAGTTTCCTCATGTACATGCACGTTGATATCAATGGAGCCTACGCGGCATTTGAATGCGCCATGGACCCCAAACTTGCCAAATCCCCGCTCATCATCGCGAGCAACAACGATGCCACCATTATCGCCATGAACAGGCTCGCCAAAAATACAGGGCTCAAACGCGGGATGCCTATCTTCAAATGCCGGGATCTGATTGAGCAGCATCATATTGCGGTACGGAGCTCCAACTTTACGTTGTACGAAGATTATTCCAACCGGTTTCATGAAACGCTGGAGGGGTTTGCCGAGGATACCGATCGTTACAGCGTGGATGAAAGCTTCATGCTACTGAAAAACATGGACAAAATAGTAGATTTTGAAGAGTACGGATGCCTGATCAGACGAACGCTGCTACACAATCTTTCGCTCACCTGCGGGATTGGAGTATCGACCACGAAAACGCTCGCAAAATTATGCACCTACGCCAGTAAGCGATGGGCAGCAACTGGTGGTGTGGTCGTCCTTACAGACCCATTCCGAATTAAAAAACTGCTGAGTCTCATCAGTACCCGGGAAATCTGGGGCATTGGCCGCAAAATCAGTGAGCGGCTGGCTGCGTACGGGATCATCACGGCCTGCGACTTTTATGACAGCGATGTGCGGTTTTTACGAAAGGCATTCGGTGTTGAAATGGAACGTACCTGGCGGGAGCTGCATGGCGAGTCCTGTTTCCGGTTGCATGAATCCCCTCCTGTCAGACAACAAATTATCGTCTCGCGGAGCTTTGGCCAGCGCCTTAATACATTCAGCAAGATGCATGAGGCAGTGTCATTCTTTACCGGCCGTGCCGCTGAACAGCTTCGAAACGATGGCTCCTGGACTCGCCAAATCACCGTGTTTATCCAGAGCAGCCCGTTTGCCAGAGCTGAAACCCGGTACAGCAGCTGCGGTATTGAGCCGCTTACTGCGACGCAGGACACCCGCGACCTGGTCAGTGCGGCAGGCGCCATACTGACCCGAATCTACAAACCCGGCATAGATTATGCGAAGGCGGGCGTGATGCTTTCGTCAATGACCGATGGCACTGAGCAGCTATCCCTGTTCGATGAACGTCCCGCCAGGCGAGGCAGTGAAGCACTGATGAAGGTGATGGATCGGTTTAACAAAGAGCATCGAGGCTCTCTGTTTCTGGCTTGCGAAGGGATTCATCAGGATTTCCGGGGGAAGCAGGCCATGCTGTCCCCACGGTATACCACTCGCTGGAATGAGTTACTTGTCGTCAAAGCCTGACGTTCATGCCGGTGTTACCCGGCATGGCCAGTTTCGGAAGGAAAAGTAACTTTAGCCTCCACGGGCCTTCTGGATTGCGTATTTCAGGGTGGCCTCGTCAACAGCGCCCGGGATGAATGACGTCGTTGCAGCGTCGGGTTTTTGCATGTTCATAATAATGAACCCTGGCGTACCGTTAATCCCGAGAGCTTCCCCCAGCTGCATGTTTCCGGAGATAACGTTCTCATAGCGGCTTTTCTCCCGATCGCCGAATGAGCTGTTGAACCCGGATTTGTTCACAACCATGTCTAAATCATTGAGTGTAAACGCACGCTGGTTGTTGAAGAATACATACGCACTGGTCATCAGATTGTTGTGATACTTACGATACGCTTCCGCACCGAATGTCTGATACACATGCAGGCCTGTCGCCGCCCCCATTGCGGAAACGGGTTTTGAGCCAGCGAAGATCGGAAATTCTTTAAAGAAGAACTTTACATCAGTGCTTTGGCTCAACACAGATTCAACAACCGGCGCTACCTGCATACAGAAATGACACTGGTAGTCGAAAAACTCAATAACAGCGACGGCCGCATTATCAGGTCCGATATTGGGTGTCTCTTTGGTCTCGAAGAGTGCCGGTGCGTAGGGGATAATCCGCTCAAGGGAAGCGTTAGTATTTTCTTTTTCTAGCGCCTTACCTGCTTCGAGAAGATACTGGGGATTTTTTACCAGATAGGAAGCAGCCACTCGTCCTATTTCGTCGTTACCCGGTACATCGGGTTTTAGATATTTCGACGTAATATACACAGAGCCAGCCGTCGCAATCACCGCAGAAATTAAAACAGACGCCACGGGTTTTAAATAATTTAATTTAATCATAGCCACCTTTACGCATTTCAACTTGTTAGTTATCAGCCTGCGTTCGATTATACTGGCACGGTAAATCGGAATTATTCATTAAAGAACCCTTTTTGGAGGATTTAGAATGTTACGGCAATTTTTCTTACTAACAGCCACAACGTTCTTATGTGGATGCGGTTATCATTTTGGAAATGACGTTGATGCGTACGATTTACTGCCCCGCCCGGTAGGCAGCAAGAAATTTGAAATTGTTGCTCCGGATGACAGTATTCAGTCGCGAATGTTTGCAGCCCGGTTTGCGAGCGGATTAACGGGTAAGGGGTTTAATATTTCCAGCCATCAGCCCGAATATATTCTCAGATTCAGTTACAGCAAGACCCAGGAGAATCTGCAATACAGTGAACTACCGGTGACGGGAATAACCGGATATGTTATCGAGAAGAAAACAACGCGAAAAGATAAGCACGGGCAAACTGAGACGGACTATGACTATAAGCCGGTCAGTGGGATCGTAGGAACAGAGACGGTATCACAAAGACATTTCTGGCGTCGTCTTGATGTGGAAGTCTACCCTGCGGGAAAAAATGCACAGCAGGTGCTTAAAGTCAGTATGCAGAGCAATGCGCCGATCCCATCGGACAGCGTGGCGTATTCCGCAATGATTGACGCTTTGACCGGGAATCTGGATGCCCCGCTGCGCTCCGGAAACTACGTCGCCTCGGTCCCCTGGAACTGATGACCGGCACTGTAACGACCAACCACAAATTAACTTTTCTCACCTGCATGCCACGTCTTTACCGGCCTCCTCTGTTGAAATCATAGAGTCGGTACAGATCACCGATGGTCAGCTCATCCACTTTGGTCACGAAGAGATATTCAAACTGAGCTTTCTGAATATCTGAGACTGACGCATCGTCCAGCACCGTTTGGTAAAATTTGGCATTGATACATCTTTCCGGATGCATGAACTGGTACCGCCCCTGGAGCACCACCATCAGAAAGATCAATATCAGCAGAACGAGAAGTAACATCTGGTTGGAAAGATCCAGTCCCAGCGACACACCAATGGTTGCCATGAAACAGAGAGTCCATCCCACCAGGGCGTAAGGAGCCTTTTGGATCTTTTGTTGGTAATAACGGAGGATCACCGGATCATTTAAATACCGCTTATCCGGCAATCCCGTTGCCCGGGTGACAATGCTGAGCCAAAGCGACATCTTCTAACCCCCAGCGACGCACTCAGGCCAGACGTTCATAGAACGCAACAATGGGCTGGAAGATGGGTGTTTGTACCAGCTCGGGGCGAATGGCTTTCAGCTGCCTTACCGGCGCCAACTCATCCCTCGGCTTAGCGATTTCATTGCTAGGGCCTTTCTTGGTACTGTCGGTGTTCACCTTTAACCTGTCATTGCTCAGATACGACTCAAACCGTTTCGACATCACGTCGCTGCGGGATGTCGCATCATTGAGTTTTTTTAAAACTGCGTCTTTATCTGTCTGAGCAGCAGATACCAGAATCTCACTGCTGGCCACAGTGTCGGCGTCGCAGGCCCCGAACTGGCATTTGGCAGCAAAGACGGGTTGAGAACCAACCGCCACCAGCATTAACGTTGTCAGTATTGCAGATTTCATAAACACCTCTTGCAGTCGTGGAAAGTCACTTTTGTTCGGCACCCATGCGGGTCACCAGATTTTCCGGGCTCATCCAACCGGTGAATAGCTGAGGTTTCCCCGACAGCGTTACCATCGTTGGCGTACCCTGAAGCGGAATAGTTGAAGCTACCTGGAAATGCGATTTGATGGTATCGAGGCAGGCCTCGTCAGGCCGTCCTTCCGGAATGGTTGATGTCGGGCTCATTGCGGCATCCAGTGCATCATTAGGTTTTGCCGCACACCATATTTTTGCCATATTCCCCGCGACAACGGAGTTGAGACCTGCACGTGGAAAGGCGAGGAATTTGATTGAGATCCCGGCGTCGAGATAGGATTGAAGATCTTGATGCAATTTCTGGCAAAAGCCGCATGTAATATCCGTAAACACTGCCAGACGGTATTTTTCATTCGCCGACTTATATTCGATGGATTTTGTTTTAGTGGCGAACTCCCTGACACCTTTCAGAATAGCCTGCTCAGTTGTGTTCTCCACATCTTTCCCGTTCACATGAAACAAGCTCCCGGTGAAAATGTAATCGCCATCTTTGCTGACGTAGCTCACGCCCTCTCTTGAAATGACGGTATAAATATCTTTTACCGGCGATGGTTCAATATGCTCGATAGACAAGCCCACTTCTCTTAATTTCTTCAGTGCAGCATCGGGAAGCACGTCAGTGTTCGCTGTCTGGGCATTCATACTCAAGGCCGTACAGGATGCCAGTAAAAATAATGATGCCTTGATAGTCTTATTCATTTCAGCTCCTTTAATGGAGTGTTAATACTATCATGCGAAAAAATCTGCCTAATTCGCTTAAGGGGAAAAATTCCCCCCTATAGCAAAAAAAATTTTGACGACGATATGGGAGAATATCCAGAACGTAATTCCAGCGGAGATTATCTCGTGTTTATACCACCAGTAGACGATGTGAAACCTATTCCCGTTCCTGTTGAGATCTACACGCAGTGCATTACCGATGCCTCCCGTTTTTTCGGGATTGATGCGGAGTTGGTCTTTACGCTTTTTGATAATGAGGGCGGAAAAGTCGGGACGTTCAGCCGTAATAAAAATGGCACTTATGATATTGGGCCTATGCAGATCAATTCGTCCAACCTGCCGGAAATACGCGACCATTTTCCGTCTGTTACGTGGCGGGTGCTGGCCTATGACGCCTGTGCCAGTTTCTGGGTGGGCACCTGGTGGCTTTACCGGAAGATTGTTGACCGGAAGGGTAACGTATTTGAAGGGATTGCCGATTACAACAGCAAAACCCCTAAGGTCCGGGCGACGTATATCTTCAACTTCATGATCAAATACAATCGCCGGATTCAGCGCCGAAATGGAATGGACGAATTATATCAGTGGACGCAACCTAAGCCCCAGTACAACGGGCATATTGTAAAAAATCTTCCTGAATAAAATACGACCCTACTCTCCAATTTTTTATTAGTTGTTTCGTAGCCATAAACAATGCGGCTCTTAGAGAATGAAAACGTCCTGAGAAAAAGGTTAACGATGCTCCAGTCAATTTATAAATTCCTGTTCAATTTATGCAGTTCACCGCAGCTGCCCAAAAATAAAGACGTGGATGGAATATTGTCTCATGAAGAAATAACCGCTGGATTATGGGGTCCTCTGCCATCAATCCATGTTGTTCTTTTCCTGGATTTTGATGGTGTAGTCCACAAATGTCAGAATGAATCGTTCGAGAGGATGCATTTGATTGAGAGGTTACTTGACGCGAGTCCTTCAATGTTCATCGTTATATCAAGCTCATGGAGAGAGTGCGGCAGTATCACTTACCTAAAGTCACTTTTCCGCTCGCCATACAGAGACAGGGTAATTGGAGCAACCCCATCCCTGTATCTCCCCTCAGGAAGTATAGGAGTCCGTGCAGCTGAATGTGAGGACTTCGTCACCAGACACAAAGTAAAAGCCTTTATCTGCCTTGATGACGATGCGACCCTGTTTCCTCCAGAGTACCCGCACCTGTTTCGTACAGATTATTACACCGGGGTTAATGAAAAGGATCTAACGGACCTGATAGCCAGATATAATGTGCTGATGACCCGCTTTTATTGAAAAAGTAACTTTTCCACACCCTCCATACAACCAAAGCCTCTGATGCGCTATGGCCTAGGCACTAAAGCATCAGTCGATTCAGAAAAGTTACTTTTCTCTCAATTTTCATTTTGAACAGAAGAAATGCACATTTTCTTAGTGTGCCGGGTGACCTGTATTTGGTGAGGAAATTTGAATCAGGGTGATGCAAGCAAAAAAAGACCGTACTCAAAAGAGAGTACGGCCTTTATCAGCTACTACTTACTTTTACTTCTTATTTTCATTCAGCCAGCTTTTAGCTTTCTCAATTCTCGACTGATATGGTTCATTTGTATTATTCAGGTTTGACTTCATAAAGCTCACGAATGCATCTGCTTTATCCGGCCCAAAACGTGGATCATCGGTCAGTTGCTGACGAATCGCACGTTCTGAGTTTTGTGATGCAGTCTCATACGCCTTGATCCCATCCCCCCCCATATCCTTATACCTGCTGGTCACCTCGCTAACACCATCTGACATTTGCAGGTGATTTCCAACCTTGCCCAATAGCGAGCTCGGCATATTTTGTGGATTCGAAGCATCGTTTGCCAAAGATGAAGGGGTGGTCAGGATACCCATACCTGAGAGCATGTCGTTTACAGGTTTAGCTCCGATAACGTCAAGTCCTCTGGCAACACTCTCCTGCCCCGATAAAAGCGTACTACCAATAACACCACGTTCTGTATTGGACTCAATTTTATTACCAACAAGGAGATCCGTCGTGGTTTGGGTTCGTTGCCCAACGAGCCCGCCGCCAGAACCACCTTCCCCAAGATTCGCCCTCACAACTGAGTCAAGAGAACCTGAAGCCTTGTTATGCATGTTGAAACCTTCATGGATATTCTGGAGATCGTTCATCCCCCAGCGAACGTTATAGTGACTCAGTTCGGAGAGGATATTTTGAGTATCCGCTTTCAGTTGTTCTTTCTCAGCGCCGGTTGCCATTGTACTGGCGCCATAGGTAAACACAGCTTGTGCGGCCAGTTCCGCACGTTTGTCATCCGGCTTTTTGGTAGGATCATTTGCAATCCTGCCAAAATAATTCGGGAGGTTGCCTGATATACCGCGTATCTGGTTATCTCCGTACATATTATTCAGTTTGTCGCTGATAGTACCCATGCCCGAAGTCGCATGCTTACCGCCCGAACCAGCCTGTAACTGGTCGAAAGTTTGGTTGGCGTGCTGAACGTCCACCCCAGCCCCCTGAACTCTTCCCACAGTTTCATTCGTCACAACAGGGGTATTCTTCTCCAATGACGAGAGCACATTCTGGTTCTCTTCGCTATAGGATTTATTTACATTACCTTGATGAATGCCCTGAATATCTTCTTTGCTGATCTTGTCCACATTGTACGGAGTTACACCAGACTCAGTTTGTCCACCAACATGCTGGTTAGCATTTTGTTGGTTTTGTACCAGCCCGGCTTTTGCCTGAGCATCCATACTTTGCCCCACGTCAGCAACACGATCAGCGCTCATTACGCTGGACGTATTTACATGTTCTGGGGTGCGATCCTGCGCCTGTGCAATCGTGTTAATACCCGAGGCATCACCAGTGATTCGGTCAAGCTGATTAGTAATCGGCAGCATCTGTTGAGCGTTACCGCCAAAGTCAGCAACCAGCCCTTTAAGCAGGCTGGAAGTTTCACGCAGATCCTGTTTATTGCTCTCAGCCGTTTCACCTCGGGCAGTATCAATCGCTATTTTTTGCTCACTAAAGTCACGTGTCGTTGCCACCAGCGCATCTGTACGTTGGAGTTGTGAACCCAACTGAGTGCTGGCCTTAAATGTGTCATTATAGGAATTGAACTTCTCCATAAAGGCATTCTCATCAAGACCATTTTTCCGTGCAAAATTACGCACATCTTCATCGCTAAAGTTTTTATTACGGATAGAATCGGAGAATCTGTCCAGGTTGATAGCCTGTCTTGAGTCGAGTGTCATGCCAGTATTGGCGCTGGCGTTCGTTGAAAGTGACGTCGACAAGTTTTCGGCCATTGTCTGTGTGGACTGGTTCATTTTTGTTGCAGCTTCTTTGAATGCATTGGTCTGTGCAAACTGATCACTGTTTATCTGAGCAGCCGCTTTAGTCATTTGGTCAGTCAGTCCTGAGTTTTCAGTCAATTGAGTCGTAATAGCTTTACTCAAATCAGTTAAGAGACTTTCATTCCCAGAATTACTTTTCGTGATCCCTGATCCAACTTGCCCCCCCGCTTTTATTCCTAGGCTATCCATTACTTTCTGAGCGAGACCTCCTCCTCCTCCTTTTCCAAGTTTTTCTTCACCACCAAGTCCCAAACTGCCATTGAGCAGAAGATTTGACACCACGCCAGCTAATTGCTGCGAATTAATTCCATGCTTCGCCCCTACGCTATTCGCGATGTTTGCACCGGCCTGGTCAGTAAATGATTTCAAGCTTTGCAGGTTGGAGGTAAATTGCTGGCCTGATTGCCCCGTTCGGCCAACTTCACTCATCTGGTTGAAGGCCTGCTGGAATGTGTTACTTGCTGCGCTCATGGCTGAAGAGGTAAATGCTGCCCCTTGCCCCTGGCTTGACGCGATACTTGAACCGGCATTCCACGTACCGAGTCGGAAATTACTGGAGTCCATGGCCCCGCCACCACTGAATCCTTGGCCGGTGCTTGTCAGCGCGGTACGATTCACATCCCCAAACGATGATTTTCCGCTGTTTGGCGCATCCCACACTTTCGGCGTGAGGTGGCTGGAGTCCACTGGCGCTGGTGGTGTGACTCCTTTCATCGCGTTCATCATTGGATGAATGGATTGCGTCATCAGGAACAGCGTCAATACAGGGATAAGAGCATAGAGTGCTGATGCTACTGATAAATAAGAGCTGTATGTTTCGGCAAGCCCTGGCAAACCCATCCATGTCACCGCGTTACTCTGACTATTCAATGTGCTCCATGTATCAAGATCTGCGGTCGCCACTTTCTTCACGTAGGCATTCACCATAACCGCAGTAATAGGCCACATATTTACGAAAAGAATAAGCTGGAGATATTTTGCAGCAGCGGCCACACCATTTCCCCCGAGAGCCAAAAGCATGAGCAATGCAAATGGGGCAACCATGTACGCAAACATCTCAAGAAACGCGATGGCTGCACCGGACAATTGCAGCCAGAGCTGCCCCTGAGATGCCATGGTATTCGTACGCTTTAATGATGCCTCAAACAACTGCATATCCGAGGCCAGCCCGAGTGGGGTTTTGTACTTGCTGGCACCATTACGGAGTTCATTCATGATGAACAAACTAAGCGTCGCGTCATAAGCACCAATAGCTTTGCCGTACATGCCATTCGCCGACGCCATTACATCCGTGAAGCTCGCTCCTGATGCTGCACCTCCCGCCTCATCTGGAGCAAGGATACCGTTTGTTTGCCCAATCAATGCAATCGTCTGCCGAGCCTCTGGGGTGCTCGTTACCTGTTTAACGGTCGACCAGACCTCTTCACAAGTAGCAGACTTTGAGCTATTCACACCGACAATGTTGGCAGAGGCGTTCTTCAGCGAACCTTTCATCGCCTGATTAATGCGTTCCATGCTATCCACGATATTTGCAGAGAAAATATCGTTAAAAATGGTTTCTTTCCCAGCAATTTTTGCGCTTGAGTTTTGGGTTCCCTTGAGACAGTTATAGGCCAGTGATTGTACTGTCGCGCACACATTCATCGCACCTAACCCGCTGGCTGGTTCGGGAAACGCAGAACAATAGCCCTGGCTGTCACCACCCCATTGTAAGAATTTAACGAAACGAATCATCGGACCAAGAGTAATGTCATCATCAAGCGTCGTTGCGGCAAAGTCGATCGGCGCCAGTGGATCAAATGCCGTTTTGTAGTCTTTGAGTAAGCCCTGGCTAAGGTTCGTGGTGACAGTTCCCATCGCCGCAATAAAAATAGGAATGCCATCGACATTTCTCACTTCACCAGACTTAACTGATTCAATCGTCACATCCACACGAACAATTGCCATCGAAAATAGAATCAGCCCAAGAATCCATGAAAATATCGGCACTTCTGCTTTTGTCGGGTTCAACAGCCAAAGCCACGTTTTATAAAACAGGCTGGCTCCAGCCAGTACCGCTGCCGTCGTTAGAAATGCTTTTACACCGGTGTATTGTGAGAAAATCAGGGCAATCCCGTTCAGGGCGGACCACACAAATTCAATATCGCCAACTGTATAGATGTTGTAATCCATATCAGACCTCAGTTACCTGTGCCACGAAGACTTTCCATGAACGCTTTTCTCTTTAATCGGCGATCATCCCATGCAGAAATGACGTCAGAGCTGTTGCCCACCTGGCTACGGGTTAGCTCATAGGCAGCTTTTACCTGATTGGTCAGGTTTTCAGATAACCTAGTCAGGTCCTGCCGCCGCCCGGAAAGAGATTCGCTGGGTATATTCATAGCGCTGATCTTTGCTTCAACTTGCCGAAGCATGTTAATAACAAGGCTGGTGGCCGCTATCGCACTGATATCCTGGATATAGGCGTAGCCTTCAGGGACATCAAACGTCTGAAGTGAATCAAGAATAGTTGGGATGCCAATATAAGAAATAATGCGTAATTCATCATCAGAGATCCTGACATCACTAATTGCCTTTGTCTGAACCTGAATAAGGAGGTCCGAGATTGTATCCTTCAAACCTTTGAAACCACCATCCGTCACTTCAGACATAACCAGGCATTGCGACTTTCTAGCTGAAGCTGGATCGGGGGCAGGCGAACATTTGAGCATTTTTATGGAACCACCAGCCGGTGGGCCCATGATGAAATCCGATACCGTCATCGTCGACGGGCGAACTTCCATCCCCGCTTTTTCACCTTTAGCGTCCCAGTTGATAATTACAGTACCGACAAGCGACATCAGCTGCTCAGCAAGTCTGTAGCCAGATAGCTCAGTCACGCCACCGATATTCATTGACCCTTTATCGATGTCCATAAATGACATATAGAAAAGGTTTCCACTGAATTTTTCAGCAAACTCTTCAGGGTCTTTTGCTTTTACCTGGGAAGTCACGGTTTCCGGCGACTTTGTCATTGATGAACCAAAATCAGGCAACAGTCCATTAAGAGTGCCAAGCATTGAAGCAGGGCCGGAACTGACAGCATTCGCAAACTGGCTAGGTGGACCAACATTTTCAGTAAGAAACGAATAAGTAGCGTTGCATGAATCTTTGGCAAATTTATTCAGCGCCTGCAATTTATTCTGGATATCGTTAATAGTCGCAGCACAGTCAGCACAGATTGCCGATACCGCGACATTGAATGCATAAATTGCAGCCCCCTGTGCAATACCGCGAGCAACCTGAACCAGCTGATCTCCGTTAATCATACTGAAGGAACCAAGGAAAACATCGATTCCGTTGCAGCCTACGGAAGCTTTGGGAAAAGACATTGACACTAAATTGGTATTCACGTTTGTCGTGCGGTAGGAAAATGAGCCGCCAACCACTCCGGTACGGGTGGCCGTTTCAAAACTAGCTGGGCTCGTAGTCGTCATCATGCCATTGAAAATATTACGCATGGCGTTATCGGCAACGGCATTTGGCGCAATCATCGCCGTGCAAACGGCTAACGATAAAAGTAACTTTTTTGCACAAACATGGAAATCAGCGCGCATATGCACCTCCTAAACTTCCACCCACATTCAGATAGTTCACTGGGTCCGCCGTTGGCATATCGTACCCTTCAAGTTTCTTATCCATTATTCGTTGCAATAAGAACGGATCAGAGTCCATTTCTGATTTATTCACAGTAATTACGCCATCCTCGCCAATGGTATATTGGCGCTTAATATCTAAAGTGGACTGGAAAGAGGCATCATCAATCAGCTTCATGCCTTTTGCAGCCAGAATAATAGTATTCTTGAGCTCCTCAGCAGTGATCATGCCTTCGCTTATTCGTTGCGCTGATGACCCATCTTTTGAGACAAGGAAAATAGTTGGAACTTCACGGATTTTAAATTGATCAATAATCTGCGCATTAGGTACAGAGAAATCCTGGAACAACCCATTCTGTAGTGGTCTGCCGTCCATGCTGACAGGAAGAATGTCGACAGAATAGTAATTCTCCATAAACTGGAGTATTTGACTTTCTTCGTGGCAGAACTGACAAGTACTCTGGAAAAAGAAAAACAGCCCGGATTTAGTGAAAATATCTTTCATAACCGACTGCTGATTTTTCTCGACCACCGTACGATGTGCATCGAGCGCTACCTTTTCAACCGGTTGCCTGCGTTTTTCAGACATCATTGGATTTTTAAGGAAATAATCTTTCGATTTATCCGAAAACCGCGTACCGATATCCAGCATTAAACGTTGTGCTGTATAAAATCTCGATAAATTTTCAGGGGTCGGATTATCCATAGCCTTAGTCAAAAGCTGAGGCATATTGTCCTTTAGCCACTTTGAATTAAGCTCAATCTTTTCTTCTTGTTCTGGCTGGGTCGAAGATGCAACAGGAGGCTTGGTCTCTGTAATTTCTTCCTCAGTTTTCCTTGTCGGGTCGTCATACCAGAAAAAGCCTTTCTTGAAGGCCTGTCCTGATACAAAGGGAGTGTCTTTGATAAGGGCCTGCTCTTCATTTGCATGGACCCCAGTAATAAACAAAGACAGCAGCACTAACATCTTTGAAGGTATTAACGTTAATCGAGTCATTTACCGATCTCCTCATGGAATAGAGGTATGATGGCATAGAAAAAAACTTCATGAGCTCGGTAACGGGGTAGATTTCAAACGTTAAAAAGTCATAAATGTGACTACTAGAAAGACCCTGAAAGGGCTGTTGAACTTCTGTGTGCAGGGAAGGTATGGGAGCTAAAAAGGTGGGAAAATAGTTATCAGCATAGTTAATTGAATCTGAATTCAATTCCAGACGATACTTTTAAAAATTTCTAGATGAGCGCCGCATTCGATTGATTTTCGAATCGGGAATTTTCGATAAATTAAAAAAACTGAGGATATATTATTTGGCAAGAAAACGGTTTAATGTGTTTATATCATATGCAGTATTGACCTAAAAAATGCCATTTCATGTTAGTCATACTTATGCAGAGAAAAGTTAGGCAGAATTGACTGGGTAATGAGCAACTACGGTTGAAAATAATATTAGCATAATCGTTTCAGTTACGTTAGGCCGGAAGCTGTCTGAAGAAAACAGCAACATGTAGTCTATTTTGCAGTGAAGTAAGTAAAGAAATTTTGTAGTTAACGAAGAAACATCCCTGGGAATTTTGACCTCTACTTAAATCACTCACATAAAATAACAGCTAATCTAACTCTTCCTGGGAATACCGTGCTATTGCCGATGACGTGGACGACAATCTGCATCGAGGACAATGAGTATCATTGGTATACGGGACAATATAAGGGCGCTTACATTTCGCACAAGTTTCAAGCTCCTCGATTTCTTTCATTGACGTTAGAATCTCAATGATTTTATTTACCTCAGGAGCGCAGACGAAATATCCAAGGTTATGCAGCACACTCATGATGCGGTTGAAGTCAATATTTCGAAAACTGGATTCCGGGTGAATAGGATCAAAACCGAAATAGTTTACAGCGACATCAATAACCGCAGAAAAAGCCCTGCGGTTATCCGTGCGGCGACTCCACCCACGAATCCCTTTTTTAAAGTTTTGTTGAGGTTCAGACCTG